>DATIDZ010000358.1:0-2281 GCA_035456045.1 Caldimonas sp. | reverse complement strand
CTGAGCTCGCCGGGCTTCCCGAAGCCCGCCACGCTCGACATGGCGAAGGCGCAGCGGCAAGAGCCGGACTGGGTCACGTGGAACGGCTACGCCTCGCAGTACGTCACGCATCCCCTGACGGCTGATCCCGGGCAGACGGTTCGCTTCTGGGTCGTCGACGCCGGCCCGAGCTTCGACACCGACTTCCACATCGTCGGCACGATCCTCGACCGCGCGTGGGTCAACGGGGACATGACGCAGTACCAGCACGACATCCAGACGGCGCTCGTGCCGGCCGGCGGCAGCGGCGTCTTCGACGTCAAGATCGACCAGCCGGGCCTCTACCCGTTCGTCAGCCACTCGTTCGCGGCTGTCGACCTCGGGCAGGTCGGTCTGCTGAACGTCGGCAACGTCAAGGGGACGATGTCGCATTAACCGGCGCCGGATCGTCATCGTGTTCGCGGTCGCCGCCGTTCTCTCGGCGACCGCCATCACCGCGAGCCAGGTCGGTGTGGGTGGCGGACGCCACACCACCGCCTCGCCGGCGCAGGCGTCGCTCTTCGCCGGCATCCCTCAGCGAGGCGCTGCGCTCGGGAGCCCGCACGCGCCGGTGACGCTCATCGAGTACGCCGACCTCCAGTGTCCCTACTGCGCCGAATGGTCGCAGGAGGCGCTGCCGCCGATCGTGGCCGACTACGTCCGGAGCGGCCGCGTGCGCATCGTCTTCAACGGATTGGCGTTCCTCGGGCCGGATTCCGAGCTTGCGCTCCGGATGGTGGTCGCGGCAGGCGCGCAGAACAAGCAGTGGAACCTGCTCCACGAGCTCTACCGGCGCCAGGGCTACGAGAACAGCGGCTGGGTCGGCGACGAGCTGCCTGGCGCTGCCGCCGCCGCAGGCCTCGATCCAAAGGTCTTGGACGCTGCCGCCTGGGGCGGCGCGACGTCGCGGACGATCGAGCGGACGGCGCGCGTCGCGCACGCCGCCGGCGTCCAGGGAACACCTTCGTTCGAAGTCGGGCGGACAGGCGGGCCCATGCGGCTCGTGCGCGTGACCTCGCTGACGGCCGCCGGGATCCGGCCGGCGCTCGACGCGGCCCTCGCGCAGTGACGGACCGTTCCCTGCGGATCGGCGTCGCCGCGGTCGCGACGGCGGGGCTCGCACTGACGGCGTACCTCTTGTACGCACGGGAGAGCGGCGCGCAGCTCGTGTGCACCACCGGCGGCTGCGAGACGGTTCAGGAGTCGCGGTACGCCGAGATCTTCGGCCTGCCCGTCGCGGCGCTGGGGCTCGTCACCTACATCTGGCTCCTGCTCACGTCGTGGTCGCGCACCGAGCTCGCGCGGGCGGGCCAGGCGGCCGTCGCACTCGCGGCGTGCGCGTTCAGCACCTATCTCGTCTACGTCCAGCTGCACCTGATCAACGCCGTCTGCGAGCTGTGTCTCGTCAGCGACGGGCTCGTCGCCGTCGCCGCCGTGCTTGCGCTCATGCGCCTCCGCGCCGCCTAGGCTCCGGGTTTCACCGAAGGTCGAATCATCGGTTTTGCCGATGGCAAGCGGGCTCCGGCAGCGGATGATCGAATCGAGATGGAAGCGCGGTCGCACGCGGCGCCGGCGCACGAGCTGAGACAGTCGCCCGGCGGGGGTTTGTTACCTCACGGCGGCGCCGATCTGGCGCGCCAGGCGGCCATCTGGTCGGGCTTTGCGCTCGCGTACGAGGTCGCGCGCGGCTTCGCCGATCGCAACGCGGCGACGGCGCTCGCCAACGGCCGAGCCGTCCTCCACGCCGAACGGTCGCTGCACCTCTTCTTCGAGCAGCGGCTGCAGCACGCCTTGCTCGGCTTCGGCGGCTTGATCACCGCGCTCGGCTGGACGTACTGGCTGTCGCAGTTCGCAGTCGTCAGCGCGGTGCTGCTGTGGGTCTACCTGCGGCACTACGACTCGTATTTCCTGCTCCGCAACGCGCTCATCATCGCCAACACGCTCGGGCTCGTGATCTACATCGCCGTCCCGAGCGCGCCGCCGCGGCTTCTGCCCGGGCTGGTCCACGACACGCTGGCGGCCTCCGGCTCGCTCAGGCACGGCAGCGGCCTCGTGACCTTCGCCGAGAATCCGTATGCGGCGATGCCCAGCCTGCACGCGGCCGACGCGCTGCTGATCGCTATCGCGCTGGCGCTCATCGTCCGGCGGCCCTGGCTGAAGGCGCTGTGGCTGCTCTGGCCCGCCTGGGTGGCGTTCGCGCTCGTGGTGACCGGGAACCACTTCTGGCTCGACATCGCGGCCGGCGTGCTCCTGGTCGCCGTCG
>DATIDZ010000357.1:0-18094 GCA_035456045.1 Caldimonas sp. | reverse complement strand
TCGGCCAAGCTCGACGTGATCGCGCCGTACTCGCACCTGGCGGGCAGCGGCGTCGTCGCCGGGGAACTGCGGGAGCGTGACGTCAAGGGCTTCGGCGACCCGCGCTTTCGCCTGTCGGTGAACTTCTACGGCGCGCCGGCGTTGTCGTTGAGCGAGTTCCCCGCCTACAAGCAGGATCTGGTCGCGGGCGCCAGCGTGCAGGTCAGTGCCCCATGGGGTCAGTACGACTCCAGCAAGGCCGTCAACCTCGGAACCCACCGCTGGTCGATCAAGCCCGACATCGGGTTCTCGAAGGCGTTCTCGCCTTTCACCGTCGACTTCACCGCAGGGGCGACTTTCTTCGGTCGCAACGACGACTTCTTCGGCGGCCAGAGCGTGAGCCAGGACGTGCTGTATTCGACGCAGGCCAATGTCACCTACGACTTCGGGCGAGGTCTTTGGGCTGGGCTGGGAGCAACGTACTACTGGGGCGGGCGCACGACGGTCAACCAGGTCCCCCAGAACGATGCGCTCAACAACTCGCGCATCGGCTTGACCGTGGCCCTGCCGATCGACCGCTACTACTCGGTGAAGCTGAACGTCAGCAGCGGAATCAGCACGCGCACCGGCACCAGCTTCGACATCGTCGGCGTGGTGCTGCAGTACCGCTGGGGCGCCGGACTCTGAGACGGCGGCCGCGTGGCGAGAGCACGGGCCGACGACGACGCCACGCCGGGAGGCGCAGCGGGATTCATTGGTGCCGGCGAGAAGAGTCGAACTCCCGACCTTCGCATTACGAATGCGCTGCTCTACCAACTGAGCTACGCCGGCGACGCGACGGAGCATTGCTCCGCGCGAGGGGCGCATTCTAGCGGAGGCGCTTCACTGCAGCGCGAACGGGGCGAGGCGGGGCGCGACAGGGACGTTCTTCAGCGTCGCATACACCGGCAGGCCGCCGCGATACGCCGGATAGTCCTCGCCCGCGATCAGCGGGCGCAGGTAGCGCCGGCACTTTTCGGTGATCGAGAACCCGTCGGCGCTGATGAAGTCGCGCGGCATGAACTTCTCGACGTTGGCGACGTCGGCCAGGTCGGCGACGCCGATTCGGTAGCGGTACGGCACGTCCGACGTGCGCTCGATCGTCGGCATCACCGCGTTCTGGCCTTTCAGCGCGAGCTCGACGGCGCGCTTGCCGAGCTCGTAGGCCTGGCGCACGTCGGTCTTCGAGGCGATGTGGCGCGCCGCTCGCTGCAGGTAGTCGGCGACCGCCCAGTGGAACTTGTGGCCGAGCGCCTGCTTCACCATGTTGGCGACCACCGGCGCGGCGCCGCCGAGCTGGGCGTGGCCGAAGGCGTCGCGCGTGCCCTGCTCGGCGAGGAAGCTGCCGTCGGCGCGGTGCGCGCCTTCCGACACGACGACCGTGCAGTAGCCGTGCTCCTTGACGAGCGCATCGACCCGCGCGATGAACTTCGCTTCGTCGAACTCGATCTCGGGGAAGAGGATCACGACCGGGATGCCGTGCTCCTCGATCAGGCCGCCGGCGGCGGCGATCCAGCCGGCATGCCGCCCCATCACCTCGAGCACGAACACCTTCGTCGAGGTGCGCGCCATCGAGCGGACGTCGAACGACGCCTCGAGCGCCGACACCGCGACGTACTTGGCGACCGAGCCGAATCCCGGGCAGCAGTCGGTGATCGGCAGGTCGTTGTCGACCGTCTTCGGGACGTGGATCGCCTGCAGCGGGTAGCCCATCGACTGCGACAGCTGGCTCACCTTGAAGCAGGTGTCGGCCGAATCGCCGCCGCCGTTGTAGAAGAACCAGGCGATGTCGTGGGCGCGAAAGACCTCGATCAGCCGCTCGTACTCGCGCCGGTTCTTGTCGAGCGACTTCAGCTTGTAGCGGCACGAGCCGAACGCCCCGGCGGGCGTCGCGCGCAGCGCGCGGATCGCCGCCGCCGATTCCTTGCCCGTGTCGATGAGCTCCTCGGTGAGCGCGCCGATGATGCCGTTCCTGCCCGCGTAGACGTTGCCGATGACGTCCTTGTGCGCGCGGGCGGTCTCGATGACGCCGCAGGCCGACGCGTTGATGACGGCGGTGACGCCGCCCGATTGCGCATAGAAGGCGTTCTTCCTGTTCTTCGACGATGCCATGGTGTGGGTCTCAGCCGGCGGAGAGCGCGCGAGAGACGATCTCGTGCACGTCGGTGGAAAGTTTCGGGGCCGCGGCGACGCGGGCGATCGCCGCCCGGGCGGCGTGCCGGTACGGCTCGGCGAGCTGCGCCCAGCGGTCGAGCGCGCGCGCGATCTTGGACGCGAGCTGCGGGTTGAGGGCGTCGAGCTCGAGAACGCGGTCGGCCCAGAGCGCATAGCCGGCGCCGTCGCTGCGATGGAACGCGCCCGGATTGGCGAGGCACAGGGCCCCGATCACGCTGCGCGCGCGGTTCGGATTGGCGATGCTGAACGCCGGATGGCGAATCAGGCGGCGCACCCGCTCGAACACCCGGTCGCCCTGCTCGGGTGCGCCCGCTTGCAGCGAGAACCACTTGTCGATGACGAGCGCATCGTTCTCGAACATCGCGTAGAAGCGCTCGAGCGCGGCGTCGGCGAGGTTCGCGCCGGAAAAGAGCAGCGCCATCAGCGCGCCCTGGCGCTCGGTCATGTTCGACGCGTCCTTGAAGCGCTGGTAGGCCCGACCCGGCCAGATCGAGTCGCCGCGCTCGACGGCATCGAGGCACAGCATCATCAGGCTCAGGTTGGCGAGCGCACGACGCCCCGCAGACACGGGATCGGGCGAGTAGCCGCCGATCACCTGATGCGCTTCGAACGCCCATTCCCAGTCGGCCCTCAGCTCGCGTGCCAGGCTGCGCTTCAGCCCCTCGCGCGCGGCGTGGATCTTCTGCGGATCGACCACGTCGAGCTGCTCGGCGACGTAGCCTTCGCTCGGCAGCGTCAGCACGAGCTCCTTGAAGGCGGGGTCGAGCTCGGGGTGGCGCAGCACGTCGCGCATCGCGGCGATGAAGTCGACGTCGAACACCGGCGGGTCGCCGCTGCGCACCGCCGCGAGCAGGCGGTGCATCGCGATGCGCTGGCCCGCTTCCCAGCGATTGAACGGATCGCTGTCGTGGCGCAGCAGCACCAGCAGATCGGCGTCGGCGAGGCCGTCGGCGACGATCACCGGCGCGGAGAAGCCGCGCAGCAGCGAGAGCACCGGCGGCTGGTCGACGCCGACGAAGGTGAAGAACGACCGCGCTTCGCTGAGGACGAGGACGCGCGAGGTGGCTGTCGCGCCCTCCGGCTCGTCCTCGAGGCGCACGGGCAGCGATCGACCGTCGCGGCCGACCAGGCCCATCGCGAGCGGGATGACGAACGGCTCGTTCGCGCTGCCGTGCGACGATTGCTCGAGGCCGAGCGTGTAGGTCCGCGTCGGCGCGTCGTAGCGGCCTCGCGCAGTCACCTTCGGCGTTCCCGACTGCGAGTACCAGCGCTTGAACTGCGGCAGCAGGCGCGCCAGGTCGCTCGTCGGATTGGCGTCGGCGATCGCCTGCGCGAACTCGTCGCAGGTCACGGCGTGGCCGTCGTGGCGCTGGAAGTAGAGCGTCAGGCCGCGCGCGAAGCCGTCGCGGCCGACCAGCGTCTGCATCATGCGCACGACCTCGGCGCCTTTCTCGTAGACGGTCGAGGTGTAGAAGTTGTTGATCTCGACGTAGCTGTCGGGCCGAACCGGATGCGCCATCGGCCCGGCGTCTTCCGGAAACTGTACCTGGCGCAGGTTCCTGACGTTGGCGATGCGCACGGTCGCGCGCGCGCTCGCCCGGGCCGCCATGTCCATGCTGAATTCCTGGTCGCGAAAGACCGTCAGGCCTTCCTTCAGGCTGAGCTGGAACCAGTCGCGGCAGGTGATTCGGTTGCCGGTCCAGTTGTGGAAGTACTCGTGTCCGACGACCGATTCGATCGCCGAGAAATCGTTGTCGGTCGCCGTCGCCGCGCTCGCCAGCACGTACTTGGTGTTGAAGATGTTGAGGCCCTTGTTCTCCATCGCGCCCATGTTGTAGTCATGGACTGCGACGATCATGAAGCGCTCGAGGTCGAGCGGCAGGCCGAAGCGCGCCTCGTCCCACGCCACCGAGGCGACCAGCGAGTTCATCGCGTGCTGCGTCTTGTCGAGGTCGCCGCGGCGGACGTAGACCTGGAGCACGTGGTCGGTGCCCGAGCGCGACCGGATGTGCTGCTCGCGCGCGACCAGGTCGGCGGCGACGAGCGCGAACAGGTAGCTCGGCTTGGGAAACGGGTCGTGCCAGCGCGCGAAGTGGCGGCCGTTGTCGAGGTCGCCCTGCTCGACGAGGTTGCCGTTCGACAGCAGCACCGGGTAGGCCGCCTTGCCGGCACGGATCAGGACGCGGTACTCGGCCATCACGTCGGGCCGATCGAGGAAGTAGGTGATGCGGCGAAAGCCTTCGGCCTCGCACTGCGTGAAGAACCCGCCGCTCGACGTGTAGAGGCCCGAGAGGCGCGTGTTCTTCTCGGGCGCGCACGTGTTCCGGATCTCGAGCGAGAAGCTGCCGTCGGGCAGGTTGTCGATGACGAGCAGGCCGTCCTCGTGCCGGAACGACACCGACTCGCCGTTGACGAGGCAGCGCGTCAGCGTGATGTCCTCGCCGTGCAGCTTCAGGGGGCCCGCGGCGACGTCGCCGTTGCGTTCCAGCTGCATCCGGTTGATGACCAGCGTCTTCGCCGGATCGAGGTCGAACGTCAGGTCGACCTTCCTGATCCAGAAGGGCGGCGCCGCGTAGTCTTCGCGGCGGATCAGGGGGGCGGTGCCTTCACGCATGGGGGTCTCCGATATTTCTGTTCTTCGCTTCGATGCCGGTCGCGCCGACTCACACGCCTTGTTTCAGGCTCGCCTCGATGAACGGATCGAGGTCGCCGTCGAGCACCTTCTGCGTGTTGCTGATCTCGAGATTGGTGCGCAGGTCCTTGATCCGGCTCTGGTCGAGCACGTAGCTCCTGATCTGGTGGCCCCAGCCGACGTCGGTCTTGGTGTCCTCGAGCTTCTGCTGCGCCGCCATGCGGATGCGCAGCTCGTGCTCGTACAGGCGCGAGCGCAGCATCTGCCACGCCTCGTCGCGGTTCCTGTGCTGCGAGCGGTCGTTCTGGCACTGGACGACGATGCCGGTCGGGAGGTGCGTCAGGCGCACCGCCGAGTCGGTCTTGTTGATGTGCTGCCCGCCGGCGCCCGAGGCGCGAAAGGTGTCGGTGCGGACATCGGCGGGGTTGATCTCGATCTCGATCGAGTCGTCGACCTCGGGGTAGACGAACAGGCTCGCGAAGCTCGTGTGGCGGCCGCCAGCGGAATCGAACGGGCTCTTGCGGACCAGGCGGTGCACGCCGGTCTCGGTGCGAAGCAGCCCGAACGCGTACTCGCCCTCGACCTTGATCGTGGCGCTGCGGATGCCGGCGACGTCGCCCGCGGTCTCCTCCATCACCTCGGTCTTGAAGCCCTTTCTCTCGCAGTACTTGAGGTACTGGCGCAGCAGCATCGCCGCCCAGTCGCACGCCTCGGTGCCGCCGGCGCCGGCCTGGATGTCGATGAAGCAGTTGCTCGGGTCGAGCGGGTTGTTGAACATGCGCCGGAACTCGAGCTCGGCGATCGTCGCCTCGAGCTTGGCGGCGTCGGCCTCGATCGACACCAGGGCGCCTTCGTCGCCTTCCTCCTTCGACATCTCGTACAGCTCGCTGTTGTCGGCGAGGTTCGAGGTGAGGTGGTCGATCGTCGTGACGACCGTGTCGAGCGTGCGCTTCTCGCGGCCGAGCTCCTGGGCGCGCTTCGGCTCGTTCCAGACGTTCGGGTTCTCGAGGGCGGCGTTGACCTCGTTCAGCCGCAGTGCTTTGCGGTCGTAGTCAAAGATACCCCCGGAGGTCGACCGTGCGCTTCGTCAGGTCGGCCAGGCGGTTGCCGATGGCATTGATGTGTTCGACGTCCATGGTGGGGCTCTAGGTCGGGTCGCTTCGTGGAGGGCGCGATTCTGACAGGAACGCCTCGAGCAGCCCGGCGATGTCCTCGGGGCGATCGTGGTGGAGCATGTGGCCCGCCGGCCCGACGACGTGCCGCCGCACGTCGGCGACGACGTTCAGCCGCTCGTGGAACTCGGCCTTGGTGTAGCGGTTGCCCCACCAGACGCTGACGTCGCTGCGGTCGCCCTCGACCCAGAGCACCGGCGCCGTGATGCGCCTGTAGAACTCGAGCCAGTCGTCGACCTGCGCGTTGAGCGGGCTCATCCTCTTGTGGTCGGCGTCGGCGAGGAGCGCGCGCTCGTCGCCGATTCCGGTCGGTGCGGACCACTGGCCGGCGAGCCAGGCGGCGCGGTCGGCGCGCAGCAGCGGGTTGGTCTTCGTCAGCCGATCGGCGACGGCGCCGACGTTCGCGTAGGGGCGCAGCTGCATCGGCGTCTTCAGCTCGTCGAGCCACTTGGCCATCCGGCCCGGCGCCTGCGCCGGCTTCGATCGCGGCATGCCGAAGCCTTCGAGGTTGACGAGGCGGCGCACCTTGTCGACCCGCGTGCCCGCGTAGAGCATCGCGACGTTGCCGCCCATGCTGTGGCCGAGCAGGTCGATCGGCGCGCGCGCCCGGCCGAACAGCTCGTCGAGGACGAGCTCGAGGTCGCCGACGTACTCGGGGAAGAAGTAGGTGTCGGCGGCGGGCGTGTCGCTGGCGCCGAAGCCGCGCCAGTCGAGCGCGAGCACATGGCGATCCTCGGCAAAGGCGTCGACGACGAACTGGAACGACGCGGCGACGTCCATCCAGCCATGCAGCATCACGAGCGTCGGCCGGTCGTCGCGCGTCAGCGACGGGTCGCCCCACTCCAGCAGGTGCTGGCGCAGGCCGCGCGCCGTGACGAAGAAGCTGCGCGCGTGCCGGCGCGGGCGATAGGGCTCGGTGCTCATCGCGGGACTGTAAGCGGCGCGAGCGGCAGGCGCTGACGGCGCGGCGCCAGGCGACGGCCGACGACCCGGGCCCGGAGGCAGAATCGCCGACATGGCTGCAGACCCTGCGACGACCACTCACGCCGACCGCCCTTTCACGATCCGGCCTGCGGCTCGCGACGACGTGGCGGCGATCGTCCGCCTCATCCGCGGCCTGGCCGAGTTCGAGAAGCTGACGCATCTCGTCGAGGTCACGCCGGAGTCGCTCGCGCCGCATCTCTTCGGCGAGCGTCCGGTGGCCGAGGCGCTGGTGGCCGAGCGCGCCGGCCGGGTCGTCGCCTTCGCGCTCTTCTTCACCAACTTCTCGACCTTCCTCGCGCTGCCGGGCCTCTACCTCGAAGACCTGTTCGTCGAGCCGGAAGCGCGCGGGCAGGGCATCGGCCAGGCGCTCCTCGAGCACCTCGCGCGCCTGGCTGCGTCGCGCGGATGCGGCCGCTTCGAGTGGAGCGTCCTCGACTGGAACGAAGGCGCGATCCGCTTCTACCAGCGCATGGGCGCGACGGTGATGCCGGACTGGCGCATCTGCCGCATCGCCGGCCCGGCCCTGGCCGCGTTCGCCGATCCGCTCGGTGGCTGAGCTCGTCGATCGCTACGCCGAGCTGCACGCCGGCTTTCGCTGGCACGTGCCGGCCGACTTCAACATCGCCGAGGCCTGCTGCGCGCGCTGGGCGCGCGAGCGGCCCGACGCGGTGGCGATCCGCTTCGAGGCCGACGACGGCAAGCGCACCGACTTCACCTACGGCGAGCTCGATCGCGAGGCCGACCGGCTCGCCGCGGCGCTGCGCCAGCTCGGCGTCGGCCGCGGCGACCGGGTCGCGCTGGTGCTGCCGCAGCGATTCGAGACCGCCGTCGCGCACGTCGCGCTGTACCGCCTCGGCGCGGTCGCGATGCCGCTGTCGATGCTGTTCGGGCCCGATGCGCTCGAGTACCGCATCAACGACAGCGAGGCGCGGCTCGCCATCGTCGACGAGAGCGGGATCGCGAACGTGCGCGAAGCGCGGCCGGCGTGCCGGGGGCTTGCGACGGTGATCGCCGTCGGCGGCGCCGAGGGGCAGGGCGATGTCGACTGGGGCCGCATCGTCGCTCAAGCGCGTCCCGGGCTCGTCGCCGCGAGGACATCGGCCGACGACGCGGCGGTCCTGATCTACACCAGCGGCACCACCGGCCCGCCGAAGGGAACGCTGATCCCGCACCGCGCGCTGATCGGCAACCTGCCGGGCTTCGTCTGCAGCCAGAACTGGTTCCCGCAGGACGATGCCGTGTTCTGGTCTCCGGCGGACTGGGCGTGGACCGGCGGCCTGATGGATGCGTTGCTGCCGACGCTCTACTTCGGCCGCGAGATCGTCGCGCTGCAGCGGCGCTTCGCGCCCGAGCTCGCGTTCGCGGTGATGCAGCGCCATCGCGTCACCCACACCTTCCTCTTCCCGACCGCGCTGAAGGCGATGATGAAGGCGGTGCCGGCGCCGCGCGAGCGCTTCGCGCTCTCGCTGCGCGCGATCATGAGCGCCGGCGAGGCGGTCGGCGACGCCGTCTTCGCGTGGTGCCGCGACGCGCTCGGCGTCGTACCCAACGAGATGTTCGGCCAGACCGAGATCAACTACATCGTCGGCAACTGCGCGATCCGGTGGCCGGCGCGTGCCGGCAGCATGGGGCGGCCGTATCCCGGCCACCGCGTCGCGGTCATCGACGACGACGGCAACGAGTGCCCGCGCGGCACGCCGGGCGACGTCGCCCTGCACCGTCGCGACGTCCACGGCGGGCGCGACCCGATCTTCTTTCTCGGCTACTGGAAGCGCGACGACGCGACGCGCGCCAAGTTCACCGGCGACCCCGACGACAGCTGGTGCCGCACGGGCGACACCGCGACCATGGACGCCGACGGCTACCTCTGGTACCAGGGCCGCAGCGACGACGTCTTCAAGGCCGCCGGCTACCGCATCGGCCCGAGCGAGATCGAGAACTGCCTCGTCAAGCACCCCGCCGTCGCCAACGCCGCGGTGGTTCCCAAGCCCGACGCCGAGCGCGGCGCGCTGGTCAAGGCGTTCGTCGTCCTCGCGCCCGGCTTCGCGGCATCGGCCGGACTCGTCGCCGACCTGCAGGCGCACGTGCGCGGCAAGCTCGCGCCCTACGAGTACCCGAAGGAGATCGAGTTCATCGACGCGTTGCCGATGACGACCACCGGCAAGGTGCAGCGCCGCGTGCTGCGCTTGCGCGAGGCGGAAAAAGCGAAGGCGCCGCGGTCGGTCTGACCGGCGGCGCCTCGGGACGCGACGAGATCCTTCGCTGCGCTCAGGAGAAAGAGCGGGCCGAGGCCCGCTCTCGTCACTTGACCTGGCCGCGCAGCTCGCCGCCCGGGTTCGCAGCGGTGTGCAGGTTGATGTACCAGAGGCCTTGCTTGACCTGGTCGACCTGCGCCGGCGTGAGCGTCGCCGAGCCGATGATGGGGCTGGCGAGCGGGCCGGCGAACGGCACGACGACGCCGGCATTCGCGCCGGGCTGGGCCGGGCCGTGGAAGTGGCCGGCGGTGACCGGGCCGGTCATGCCCGAGTACGTGATGTTCCACTTGATGACGTTGCCGTCGAGCTCGACCTTGCCGGTGCCCGAGCCGCCGCTGGCGTTCGGCGGCACTTCGTTCTGACCCGAGAGCGGCACGCTCATGGTCCCGCCAGGGGCCTTGTTCATCATGCCGCAGCCGGCGATGGCGAGTGCGCCGGCGGCGAGAATCGATGCGATGGCAGTACGGCGAACGATCATGAGGGCTTCTCCAGCAGTGGGGGGACCGGCAAGCGCGGAACGGCGCTTGCCCGGCCTTGCGGGCGATGATAGGACCTCCGCTTCCTGGCCGCTCCCGGGTTGACACCATGAAGCCGGCCTCGCTGTTCGCGCTCTGCCGCCGGGCCGTGGGCGCCTGGGTCGACGACTACGCGCCGAGCATGGGCGCGGCGCTGGCGTACTACACGCTGTTCTCGATCGCGCCGTTGCTGCTGATCGTCATTTCGATCGCCGGCCTCGTCTTCGGCGCCGAAGCGGCGCGCGGCGAGATCTTCGCGCAGCTGCGCGACCTCATGGGCGACGAGGGTGCCGCGGCGGTGCAGGCGCTGCTGCAGAGCGTCAACCAGCCCGCCAAGGGCGTGCTCGGCACCGTCCTCGGCGCCGTCCTGCTGGGGGTCGGCGCGATCTCGGTGTTCGGCGAGCTGCAGAACGCGCTCGACCGGATCTGGCGGGCGCCCGGTCGCGCCGGCAGCGGCGGCCTCTGGTCGCTCGTTCGCGCCCGACTGCTCTCGTTCGGGATGGTGCTCGGCATCGGCTTCCTGCTGATCCTCTCGCTGGTCGTGAGCGCCGCCGTCGCCGCCGTCGGCAAGTTCGCGGCGCCGGTGTCCGGCATCGGCGTCGCGCTGGCCGAGCTGCTCAATCTCGGCGTCAGCTTCGCCCTCGTGACCGTCACTTTCGCAATGATCTACAAGATCATTCCGCGCGTGAAGATCGGTTGGCGCGACGTCTGGGTCGGCGCGGCGGTGACGGCGGTGCTGTTCGCGGTCGGCAAATCGCTGATCGGCCTCTACCTCGGCCGCAGCACCTTCGCCTCGGGCTTCGGCGCAGCAGGCTCGCTCGTCGTCCTGCTGGTCTGGGTGTACTACTCGGCGCAGATCTTCCTGCTGGGCGCGGAGTTCACGTGGGTCTATGCGCACGTCTTCGGGTCGCGCTCGAATGTCGGGACGCCCGCAGCGGGCGTCGAGGCGCCCCACGAAGCGACGAGCGGCGCTCGCGAGGCCGCGCTGGCGCGATCGCGCGCCGCGCTCGAAGCCGCGCTGCACGAACGCCGCCGTCGCTGACGATCGCGCATGGACGTCGACCGCCTCGATCCCCACGACCTGCGCCGATTCGTCGAGGCGCAGGCCGGCGTCTACGCGCAGGCGCGCGACGAGCTCGCCGCCGGCCGCAAGCGAAGTCACTGGATGTGGTTCGTGTTCCCGCAGATGCGCGGCCTCGGCCGGAGCGCGATGGCCGACCGCTACGGCATCGCCTCGCGTGCCGAGGCGGCCGCGTATCTCGATCACCCGCTGCTCGGGACGCGGCTCCTCGAGTGCACGGGCCTCATGCTCGAGGCGCCAGGCGCCGCGACCGCGAACGCGATCCTGGGCTCGCCCGACGACTTGAAGTTCCGATCGTCGATGACCCTGTTCGGCGCGGTCGCCGCCGAAAGCTCGCGTCTCGCCGGAACGCCGCCGGAAAGCTCTCCCTTCGCGGCGGCGCTCGGCCGGTTCTTCGACGGCCTGGGCGACCCGGCGACGCTGCGCCTGCTCGAGCGCCGCTGAAGCGGGTTCGACCGGCGCGCGCAGGCGGCGCCGGCCTACACGCAGGCTCGCACGAGCCTCGCATCCTCGGGTCGGATTCCGCTTTCTCGCACCGCCATGCTTTCTCGCTCGTGCCGCGACGAATGGGCGCTGCTCGCCGGCGTGCACGGACTCGCGATGGTGCGCGCGCAGGCCTCCTCGAACGCGCCTGGTTCTCTGGAAGGGCGAGGCGATCAACACGTTCGGTGCCCTGCACCGAACGATCCACTGCGGCAGCGCCGCGTCATCTCAAGGAAGCAGCATGGGACTCCTCGACATCCTTCAGCAGTACACCGACCCGGCGCGCGCGCCGACCGATGGGGTCGAAGAGCACTTCGACGAGGTCGCGCGCCAGAGCAACCCGCGCGACCTCGGCAACGGCGTCGCCGCGGCGTTCCGCTCCGACGCGACGCCGCCGTTCGGCCAGATGATCGGCGACCTGTTCGGCCGCTCCGATCCGCAGCAGCGCGCCGGCATCCTCAACCAGATCATCCGGTCAGTCGGCGCCGGCGGTCTCGCCTCGGTCGCCGGCGGCGTGCTGGGGCGCGTCCTCGGCGGCGCAGGCGGCAACGCGCCGACGACGATCACGCCGGAGCAGGCGTCGTCGATCTCGCCGCAGGACGCCGCGGTGATCGCGGAGCACGCGGAGAAGAAGGATCCGACGATCATGGACCGCGCCGGCGAGTTCTACGCGCAGCATCCCGACCTCGTGAAGGGGCTCGGTGCCGCTGCCCTGGCGATCGCGCTCGGCCGCATGCACGGCAGCCAGCGCTGAGGCCGGCGCCGTCGGCCGAGGCGCGGCGCGAGCCTCGGCCGCGCGCGCTCAGGCCGTGCGGATCACCGTGATGTGCTCCGTGCCGCTTTCCGGCAGCCAGACTTCGCCGGGACGGCCGAGGATCTGGCGCACGCCGGCGCCTTCGTTCGGCAAGGCGATGCGCGTGAACGCCTCTGCGGCCGGATCGAAGCGATAGACCGAGTTGCTGCCCCAGTCGCTCAGCCAGACGGTGTCGCGGTCGTCGACGTAGACCGCGTACGGCTTCGGGCTCGGGCCGGGCAGCTTCCAGGTGCGCCAGGCGGCCCGCGCCGGGTCGTGCATCGAGACGTTGCCGCTCAGCCATTCGCTGACCCAGATCCGTCCCTGGCTGTCGCTCCACACGCGGCGCGCGCCCTGGCGCGCCGTCGGCGGTTCGACCACCTGCGAATCGCCGGTCGAGCGGTCGATGCGGGCGATGAACGATCCGGCCAGCGAGCACCACCACACGTCGCCGCGCGGCGTCGTGCAGATGCCGTACGGGCCGGAACCGCGCGGCGCCTCCTTGACGCTGACAACGCCGCCCTTCGTCGCGACCTTGCCGACGACGCCGCTCTGGCCGGTGAACCAGACGTCGCCGTCGCCGTCGAAGGTCAGGGTGTTCAGGTTGGCGTAAGGCGTTCCGGGCGGAAGCGGGAACGCGCGCACGGAGCGATCGGGCCAGCCGACGCGAACGATCGCGTTCTGGCCGCCGTCCGTGATCCACGCCGCCTTGTCGGGCCCCTGGATGACGCCGTGCGGCGACGATCCCGAGCCGAGCGCGACGAGCTCGACCTTGCCGCTCGCCGGATCGAACCAGCCGAGGTGGCCGCTGCGCTGCGCCGTGAACCAGACGCCGCCGTCCGGGGCCGGGGCGACGTCGTGGATGCCGGTGCGCTGGCGTGTCGCGAGCGGCCAGGTGCGCACCGCGTTCGCCTCGCTGCGCGCCGGAACCGGCCACGCGGTCGCCGACGCGGCGAACGCCAGAAGCGCGAGGGTGTCGCGTCGCGATCGATTGAGCATGAGAGCCTCCGCGCGCCCGGCGTCGTCGTCGAGTACCGGCACACTATATTCAACGGATGCGGCATGCTGTCTTCAGGCTCTTTTCGAAGGACCCTTTGCACGACCCGACGGCGGAGCCGAAGCCCGGCGCGACGCGCGAGACCCGCACGACGACGTGCTACATGTGCGCCTGCCGCTGCGGCATCCGCGTCCACCTGCGCGACGGCCAGCTGCGCTACATCGACGGCAACCCGAATCACCCGATCAACAAGGGCGTGATCTGCGCCAAGGGATCGGCAGGGATCATGAAGCAGCAGAGCCCGGCGCGGCTGACCCGGCCGTTGCTGCGCAAGCCCGGCAGCGAGCGCGGCGCCGGCGAGTTCGAGCCGATCTCGTGGGAGCGCGCGTTCGAGATCCTCGCGACGCGGCTCGCCAAGATCCGCGCCACCGACCCGCGCAAGTTCGCGCTCTTCACCGGGCGTGACCAGATGCAGGCGCTGACCGGACTCTTCGCGCGCCAGTTCGGAACGCCCAACTACGCGGCGCACGGCGGCTTCTGCTCGGTGAACATGGCCGCGGGAATGATCTACACGATCGGCGGCAGCTTCTGGGAGTTCGGCGGCCCCGACCTCGCGCGCGCGAAGCTGTTCGTCATGATCGGCACGGCCGAGGACCATCACTCGAATCCGCTCAAGATCGCGATCGGCGACTTCAAGCGCCGCGGCGGGCGCTTCATCTCGATCAACCCGGTGCGCACCGGCTACTCGGCGATCGCCGACGAGTGGATCCCGATCCGTCCGGGCACCGACGGCGCGCTCTTCATGGCGCTGCTGCACGAGCTGATCGCGAGCGACCTCGTCGACCATGCGTTCCTGAAGCGCTACACCAACGCGCCGCAGCTCGTCGTCCTCGACGAAGGCGAGCGCGAGGGCATGTTCGCGCACGACCCCGATCCGGCGAAGGGCCCGCCGGGCGACGGCCGCCATCCGCACAACAAGCTGATCTACGACACCGCCTCGCGCACCATCAAAGCGGCGTACCCCGAGGGCATTGCCGACGGGTCGGATCCAGCGCTCGCGGGCGTCTACGCGCTCGCCGACGGCACGCGCGTCGCGCCGTCGTTCCAGCTCCTGCGCGACCGCGTCGCGGCGTGCACGCCGGAGTGGGCGGCGGCGATCACCGGCATCGATGCCGATCGCATCCGTTCGCTCGCGCGCGAGCTCGGCGAGACGGCGCTGCGCCAGGCGTTCGAGCTGCCGATCGCCTGGACCGACGCGTGGGGCGAGCGCCACGAGACGACGCAGGCGCGGCCGGTCGCGTTCCATGCGATGCGCGGACTCGCGGCGCACTCGAACGGCTTCCAGACCGTGCGCGCCCTGGCCGTGCTGATGAGCGTGCTCGGCACGATCGACGCGCCCGGCGGCTTTCGCCACAAGGCACCGTACCCGCGCCACATCGTGCCCAATTTCCGCGCCTTCAACTCGCCCGACATGATCCAGCCGAACACGCCGCTCAACGCGGCGCCGCTCGGCTTCCCGGCCAATCCCGACGAGCTCGCGATCGAGGCCGACGGCACGCCGATGCGGATCGACCACGCGTTCTCGTGGGAGCACCCGCTGTCGGCGCACGGCCTGATGCACACGGTGATCACCAACGCGACGCGCGGCGATCCCTACCGGCTCGACACGCTGCTGATCTTCATGTCGAACATGGCGTGGAACTCGACCATGAACACGGTCGCGGTGCGCGAGATGCTCAACCGCAGGAACGCCGACGGCGAGCACGAGATCCCTTTCCTGGTGGTCTGCGACGCGTTCAATAGCGAGACCGTCGCCTTCGCCGACCTCGTCCTGCCCGACACGACCTATCTCGAGCGCCACGACGTCATGAGCATGCTCGACCGGCCGATCTCCGAGTTCGACGGGCCGGCCGACTCGGTGCGCGTTCCGGTCGTGCCGCCGACGGGCGAGTGCAAGCCGTTCCAGGAGGTGCTGGTCGAGCTGGCGTCGCGCCTCAAGCTGCCCGCGTTCACGACCGCCGAGGGCACGCGCAAGTTCGAGGACTATCCCGACTTCGTCGTCAACTATGAGCCGCAGCCGGGGATCGGCTTCCTCATGGGCTGGCGCGGCAAGGACGGCAGCGAGCACCTGCGCGGCGCCCCCAATCCGAAGCAGTGGGAGATGTACGCCAGCCACGACTGCGTCTTCCACCTCAAGCTGCCCGAGACCATGCACTACATGCGCAACTGGAACCGCGAGTACCTCGACTTCGCGAAGGACAAGGGGTGGCGGCAGAAGAACGACGTCGTCCAGCTCGCGCTCTACAGCGACACGCTGCAGAGCTTTCGCCTCGCCGCGCAAGGCAAGACGCGGGGGCGCCGACCCCCCGCCCATCTCCGGGATCGCATCGCGACCTACTTCGATCCGCTGCCGTTCTGGTACCCGCCGCTCGAGCACGCCGTCACCGATCGCGGCGACTATCCGCTCGCGGCGATCACGCAGCGGCCGATGGCGATGTACCACGCGTGGGACTCGCAGAACGCGTGGCTGCGCCAGATCCACAGCCACAACTACCTGCACGTGAATCCGCTCACCGCGCAGGCGGCCGGCATCGCCGACGGCGCCTGGTGCTGGGTCGAGAGCCGCTGGGGCCGCGTGCGCTGCATGCTCCGCTGCAGCGAGGCGGTCGAGCCGGGAACGGTGTGGACCTGGAACGCGATCGGCAAGGGCGAGGGCGCCTGGCAGCTCGCGCCGGGCGCCGACGAAGCGAGGAAGGGCTTTCTCCTCAACCACCTGATCAGCGACGAGCTGCCGACCGACGCCGGCCCGATCAGCAACTCCGATCCGGTCACCGGCCAGGCCGGCTGGTACGACGTGCGCGTCCGCATCCGCCCGGTGGCGCCCGACGAGCCCGCCGAGACGTCGCCGCGATTTGCCGCTGCCGCCGGATGATCGCCGCGCTGAAGGCGCTGTTCCGGCAGCGCGAGGAACCGGCGCCAGCGACGCGCGACGAACGGCCCGCGCGCCAGCTCGCCCTCGTCATCGACCTCAACGTCTGCGTCGGCTGCCACGCCTGCGTGACGTCGTGCAAGGAATGGAACACGGGCGGCGCGGCCGGGCCGCTGTCCGACGAGAACGCCTACGGCGCGAATCCGACCGGGACGTTCTTCAACCGCGTCCAGACATACGAGGCGGGAGCCTTTCCGGCGACGGAGACGATTCACTTCCCGAAGAGCTGCCTGCACTGCGAGGACCCGCCGTGCGTTCCGGTCTGCCCGACCGGAGCGAGCTACAAGCGAAAGAGCGACGGCATCGTCCTCGTCGACTACGACAAGTGCATCGGCTGCAAGTACTGCGCCTGGGCCTGCCCCTACGGCGCGCGCGAGCTCGACGAGACGCGGCAGGTGATGACCAAGTGCACGCTCTGCGTCGATCGCATCGAGGACGCGACGCTCGCCGCGGACGACCGCAAGCCGGCGTGCGTCAAGGCGTGCCCGACCGGCGCGCGCCTGTTCGGCGACGTCAAGGATCCGGAGTCCGAGGTCGCGCGCGCGATCCGCGAGCGCGGCGGCTACTCGCTGATGCCGGAATGGGAGACGCGGCCGGCGAACCAGTACCTGCCGCGGCGAATCACTCCGGCTGCCGGCGACGAGTCGCCGGCGGGCCGGCCCGCACCGTGAACCCGGCGTTCTCGGTCGTCGTCTTCACCACCGTCGCCGGCGCCGCGCAAGGGCTGGTGGTCGCGCTCGCGATCGCGCTGCTCGCCGGCACCGAGCTGGCCACGTCGTTCGTCCGCGGCAGCCTGCTGGTGGCGATCGTCCTTCTCGTGGTCGGGCTCGGGTCGTCGTTCCTCCACCTCGGCCGGCCGCTGCGCGCATGGCGGGCTGCGGCGATGTGGCGCACCTCCTGGCTGTCGCGCGAGGTGATCGTGCTGCCGACGTTCATCGTCCTCGTCGGGCTCTGGTGGCTGGCGGCGCGCGAGCCGGTCTCGACGCCGGCGCGCCTCGTGCTGCCGCTCGCCGCGATCGCGGTCGCCGCGCTGCTCTGGTACTGCACGGCGATGATCTACGCCTGCCTGCGCTTCATCGAGGAGTGGGCGCAGCCGCTCACGATCCTCAACTTCGTCCTGCTCGGCCTCTCGTCGGGATGCGTCCTGGCGAGCGCGCTCGCAGCGCTCGCGAGCGAGGCGCACGCGCTGGCGTTGGCGGCGCCGCTGGCGCTCGTCGTCACGCTCGTCGCGTGGGCGTCGCGCGCCGCGGCGTGGCGTCGCAACGCCGCCTTGCGTCATCGCTCGACCTTGCAGAGCGCGACGGGCATCCGCTCGGCGCGGCTCGTGCAGACGTCGATGGGCATGTCGGCGGGATCGTTCAACACGCGCGAGTTCTTCCATCGCGCGTCGGCTTCGGCGCTGCGCAACGTCAAGGGCATCGCGATCGTGCTCGGCTTCGCGGTGCCGGCGGTCGTCATCGCAGGTGTCGTGGCCGGCGCGCTGCCGAGCCTGGCGTGCGTCGCTGCGTTGCTCGTGCAGGCGCCCGGCCTGATCGCCGACCGCTGGCTCTTCTTCGCGCAGGCGAAGCACCCGCAGAACCTGTACTACCAGGTGGTGTCCTGAGAGCGAGCCCGCGAAGCTCGCTTCGACGTGAAAACTTCGGGCAAATGCTGACTCCCGCGCGCGCGGCGCGCGCGGGCTCGATGGGATACTCGCGGCACGCTTCTTGAGTGCGCGCCCTGCACCGCGATTCGCCTCTCATCCGACCCGGAGTTCACCGATGACCGATCCGACCCTCTCGCTTCGCAGACGCCAACTTCTCGCCGGCGGTGCCGGCGCCCTGGCCGGCAGCGGCCTGATCGGGATCGCGGGCGAGGCCGCAGCGCAGCCCGCCGCACCGGCGTCGGCGGCGGCGACAGCAGCGCGGCCGCTGCCCGCCTACGTCGCCTGGAAGGACCCGAACGCGGTCATCGTCCACAGCGCGACGACGATCGAGACCAAGCGCAGCGCCTTCGGCACG
>DATIDZ010000356.1:0-5465 GCA_035456045.1 Caldimonas sp. | reverse complement strand
TCAGCAGCGCCCACGCCAGCTCGCCGGTCGCGACGCCGTCGCCGGCCGCAGCGTGCGCGGCAAACGGCAGCAGGCCGTCGCCGCCGTGCCAGCCCCAGGCGTCGGCCAGGGCGCGCTCGTGCGGCGGCGAGAAACTGCCGGCGTCGCCTTCATCGCGTTCGCCAGGGGTGAGCAGCGCGAGCAGGCGCTCCAAATGCGGCAGCGCCAGGTCGCGCAGCACGTGCTGGCAGGCTTCCGAGCGATCGGACGCGAACGGAACGAGCAGGTGCATGCGGCGATTATCGGAGCGGCCTCGCGGAGCGAACGCGGAGGTCGGTCGGGTAGCATCGCCCTCGCATGAACTGGCCCTACGAACTGCAGATCGGCTGGCGCTACACGCGAGCCGGCCGGGCCGGGCGCAGGAACGGCTTCATCTCGTTCATCTCGGGCGTATCGATGCTCGGCATCGCCCTCGGCGTCGCCGCGCTGATCATCGTCCTGTCGGTGATGAACGGCTTCCAGAAGGAAGTGCGCGACCGCATGCTCTCGGTGATCTCGCACGTCGAGGTGAGCGACGCGGGCGGCGCGGCGTTGCCCGACTGGCGCCGCACCGCGAGCGAGGCGCGCCGCAACCCGCAGGTGGTCGGCGCCGCGCCCTTCGTCGCATCGCAGGCGCTGATCGCGCGCGGCGACGACATGCGCGGCATCGTCGTGCGCGGCATCGTTCCGCAGGAAGAAGCGACGGTCACCGACCTCGCCGCCAAGCTCAAGGACACGACGCTCGCACGCCTGGAGCCGGGCGCGTGGGGCGTCGTCCTGGGCGGCGAGCTGGCCCGCTCGCTCGGCGTTCGCAGCGGCGACAAGGTCACCGTCATCCTGCCGGGCGGCCAGGTCACGCCGGCCGGGATCGTGCCGCGCCTGCGCTCGCTCACCGTCGTCGGCACCTTCGACGCCGGCCACTACGAGTACGACAGCGGGCTGGCGCTGGTCGCGCTCGAGGACGCCGCCAAGCTCTTTCGCGTCGACGGCCCGACCGGCGTGCAGCTGCGCCTGAAGGACCTCGACCGCGCCCCGCTGGTCGCCGCCCAGCTCGCGCGCAGCCTCGGTCCCGACGTCCGCGTGCGCGACTGGACGAGCACCAACCGCAACTGGTTCTCCGCGGTCCAGGTCGAGAAGCGCCTCATGTTCATCATCCTGACGCTGATCGTCGCCGTCGCCGCGTTCAACCTCGTCTCGACGCTGGTGATGACGGTGACCGACAAGCGCGCCGACATCGCGATCCTGCGCACGCTCGGCGCGACGCCGCGGTCGATCATGGGCATCTTCATCGTCCAGGGCGCGGCCTCGGGCGTGATCGGCACGCTCGCCGGCGTCCTCGGCGGCCTGCTCGTCGCCTATAACATCGACGTCATCGTGCCGGCGATCGAGAGCGTGCTGCAGGTCAGCTTCCTGCCGAGCAGCGTGTACCTGATCAGCCGCATGCCGAGCGATCCGCAGCAGGCCGACATCGTGCCGATCGCGATCATCTCGCTGGTGCTCGCGTTCCTGGCGACGCTCTACCCGAGCTGGCGGGCGAGCCGCCTGCAGCCCGCCGAAGCGCTTCGCTATGAGTGACGTCGGCGACGAGGTCATCGTCGCCCGCCAGCTGCACAAGCGCTTCGTCGAGGGCAGCGGCGCGTCGCGGATCGACGTCCACGTGCTGCAGGGCGTCGACCTGACGGTGCGACGCGGCGAGACGCTCGCCATCGTCGGCGCTTCGGGGTCGGGCAAGAGCACGCTGCTGCACCTGCTCGGCGGCCTGGAGGCGCCGACCAGCGGGAGCGTGCTCCTGAGCGGGCGTGACTTCACGACGCTGGCGCCGGCCGAGCAGGGCGAATGGCGCAACCGCCATCTCGGCTTCGTCTACCAGTTCCACCACCTGCTGCCGGAGTTCACCGCGCTCGACAACGTCGCCATGCCGCTGCGCATTCGCCGCGTCGCCAGCGCCGCGGCACGCGAGCGGGCCTCCGTCGCGCTCGGCCAGGTCGGTCTGGGCGAGCGGCTGTGGCACCGGCCGTCGCAGCTGTCGGGCGGCGAGCGCCAGCGGGTCGCGATCGCGCGATCGCTCGCGGCCGACCCCGACTGCGTCCTCGCCGACGAGCCGACCGGCAACCTCGACCGCGTCACGGCCAACGGCGTCTTCGACCTCATGCTCGAGCTGACGCGCCGGCGCGGCATGGCGTTCGTGCTGGTGACCCACGACGAAAGCCTGGCCGCACGCTGCGATCGCCTGCTTCATCTCGCCCAGGGACGGCTCGTCTGAGAGGGAGGGGCGATCGGCCGTGCCGCCGTCAGCGCGGCTCTTCGGCGCCGAAGCGGTCCCGGCCGAGCAGCGTGTAGAAGACGCCGACGGTGTTGCGCACCTGGCGGCCGCCCGAGCTGCCGGGGAAGCTCGCATCGCGCCGGTTGCCGAGGTAGCGGATCGACACGGCATGCTGCTCGTGCAGCCGCCACGTCAGCGCGGCGTCGAGGCGGACGATGTTGTCGTGGCCGCCGCTCGTGCCCGACGCGACCTTGCTGACGAAGTACTCGCGACCGGTGACGTCGAACGACACCCGGTCGGCGTGGACGAGCCGAAGCGTCAGCAGCGCCTGCGGCGTGACGCCGTAGTTGTAGTTGCGGTCGGTCGACGCCGTCGCCGGCGCGCTGGCGTGCGACGTGCCGACCGCGGTGTAGCCGACGCCGGCCATGCCCGTGCCCTCGAGCGAGAGGTCGTCCGTCAGCCGCAGGTGCCCGGTCGAGCCGAGCGAGAGCCCGGTCGCCGACACGCGGAAGGTCTGCGGCGAGATGTAGTCGTAGCTGCCGTAGAGGCCCCAGACGCCGTGGTAGTCGGAGCCGACGTCGTACGGCTTGCCGACGAGAAGGCCGCGCGTGAGCACGTTCTCGAAGCCGTTGGCGCTCGACGCCGTCGCCTGGAAGGTGAAGTAGTCGAACGGCCGCGTGTACTCGTAGCCCTTGCGGCCGGGCAGGCCGTAGTCGATCGAGAAGTCGAGCTGCGCCTCGTTCGGCTGGAAGCGGGTCGAGGTGACGCCGACCTCTTCGCGGACGCCTCGGCTGTAGCCGATGCCGAGGCGGCTGTAGTACGCCGCGTCCTTGCTCGAGAAGACGGCGCCGTAGCGGTCGCTGAACACGAGGCGGTTGAAGCCGGTCGACGGCGACACGGCAGCGGCGGCGAGCTCGCGCCAGAACCTCGGCATGCCGCCGCCGCGCTCGAGGATGAGGCTCGACATGCGAAAGAGCGCCTCACCGAGGAAGGTGCCGCCGATGCCCGTCGCCACCTGGTCGTTGATCGACGGATGCGTGGTCTCGCCGAAGACCTCCCAGAAGGCGCTGCCCGCGAACGTGTAGCCGGCCGACTCCCAGTAGTTGAATCCCGCCGACCGCGCGAACCCGTGGTACATCGAGCCCTGGTACGGGTGGCCGAGCTGGTTGATGTTGAACGGATCGCGGTCGCTGTCCCAGCCGCTGTGCAGGTTGCGCCGGATCGTCGACGCGGTGACGGCGTAATCCTCCTTCGGGCTGCCGAAGTGGTAGTTGAGCCGGTTCACGAGGAAGTCGAAGCCGATGATCTCGAGCGCAGGGATCGCGTAGTCGATCGCTTCCCCGGGCACCTTGCGCGGTGCGCCGAGCCCATCGCTGGGCGCGGAGGCAGCGCTCGCCGCGGTGCTTGCCGACGCCGCGGGCGCGGCGCTCGGCGCGCCGGGCTCGACCCCTTCGGCGACGCCGGCGCTCGTGCCCAGGGCGACCGCGCAGGCGACGCAGATCATCGGCGCGGCGGCGGATCGAGGAACGGCGGGTCGGCGTGTCATGCGGCGACGCGAAGGCGCTTGCCATGGCGATCCAGCCGAGCAGCAAACGCCGCGCCGGCGACGCGCCGCCCGGCGTGACGCGGCGCGGTCCTACGCGCCGACGATCACTTCGCGACGTCGGCGACCGCCCGTTCGGCGGACGTGCCGAAGCGCGCGCGGGAACGAGCGCGGGCCCGCTCGGCCTCGATCTCGCGATCGCGCGGCTCGGCGTTCGTCACGAGCGATCCGATCAGGCCGCGTGCCGCGTCGGCGACCTGCACGACGGCGCGATCGAACGCCGCCTCGTTGGCCTTGGAGGGAACGGTGAAGCCGCTCAGCTTGCGAACGAACTGGAGGGCGGCGTCGCGGATCTCGAGCTCGGTCGCGGGCGGCTCGAAGTTGAAGAGCGTCTTGATGTTCCTGCACATGGCGAGCTCGAGCTGGGGGGCAGTCTCCAGCATACCGGGCCGGGATCGGCCGCGCCGGCGTCAGCGCGTCGTCGAGTGCAGCGCGACGCGGTTGCCTTCGCTGTCGAGGACGATCGCCCGGTAGCCGTGCGGGCTGATCGAATGCGTCGTCTTCAGGATCCGGCCGCCGTGCGCCGCGACGGCGCGCTCCGCGTCGACGATGCGGCCGTCGACGTTGAGGTAGACCAGGGGCCCGCGCGGCGACGGCGCGTTGGCGTCGTCGGCGAGGTAGAGGCAGCCGGCGACCTCGCTGCCGCTGTGCGCGAGAACGGCGAAGGTGAAGCCCGCGCCGCCTTCGCGCGTCACCGGCGTGCCGAGCACCGCGGCGTAGAAGACGATGGCCCGGTCGAGGTCGTGCACCGGGATGTCGACCCACACGAAGCGGTGGCTCATCGGGATCTCCTCGCGCGCTGCGATCGCGCCCGCCGCCGCCGCGTCAGCGCGGCGCCGCGGCGTTCTTCTGCATCTCGCCCCAGAGGCCCTTGCACTGGCGCTCGAGGGTCTGCGCCGCGGCGGCCGGGTCGCTGGCGCTGGCCGCTTGACGGGTCGCCAGGCGCTGCTCCGTCTTGTAGGTCGCGCTGTTGCGGACCTCGGCCAGGCGAGCGGCCGTCTTGGTCCCCGGCGTCATGCGCCAGAGGCTCATGTAGGCGTCGTCGCGATGGCCCTTCATCTCGGGAAACTTCGCCTCGCAGCGGACGTAGCTGACGTCGTATCGCGCGAGCGCCTTCGGGTCGTAGCGTCGATCTTCCGCCGCCGCCAGGGCCGAGGCGACGGCGAGGAGGGCGGCAAGCACGCGGTGGATTCGCATCATGAGGTCCCGGATCGTTGCAACGAGATCGCGCCGGCAGTCGACCGGCCGGGCATTCTGCGCGCCGGCCGGGCTCATCGCCGTTGCGGCTCGTAACCGAGCGTGAGAAGTTCTCACCCATGCCGGCCTCGATCGTTCAGCCGACCTCGATGGTTCGCGCCGTCACCGAGGCGCCGTCGATGGTCAGCTCGCCGACCGAGATCGGCAGCCTGAAGCGACGCGGCCCGGCGCTCCCGGGGTTGACGTAGAGGACGCCGTCGTCCTTGCGGATCGACGGCGTGTGCGAGTGGCCGAAGACGACCACCTGCACGCCGGCCGCGCGCGGATCGATGTCGATCGCGCCGATGTCGTGGATCGCGTAGAGGACCGCGTCGCCGGCCTGGA
>DATIDZ010000355.1:0-23723 GCA_035456045.1 Caldimonas sp. | reverse complement strand
GCGGTGCCGTTGCCGGCCGAGGCGTAGGTGTACTTGTCGGGCTTGGCCTTGAGCTGCGCGACCAGATCCCGCACGTCCTTCACCGGCACGTTGGCGGTCGCGACCATCAGCGTCGGCGAGGTGCCGACCAGACCGATCGGCGCGAAGTCGGCGACCGGGTCGTAGCGCAGCTTCTGCAGCGCCGGGTTCATCGCGTGGGTAGCGATGTAGCCGAACATCAGCGTGTGGCCGTCGGGCGTAGCACGGGCGACGAACTCGCTCGCGATCGCTCCGTTGGCGCCTGCCCGGTTGTCGACGATCACCGTCTGGCCGAGCAGCGGTCCGAGCTTCTGGGCGATGGTGCGCGCCATCGCGTCGTTGCCGCCGCCGGCCGCGGTCGGCACGACGATCGTGATGGTCTTGTCGGGGTACGCCATGGCAGCCGGCGCCGCGGTGGCCAGCGCCGCCGCGAGCGCGGGTGCAATCAGACGTTTCATGGGCTTGTCTCCTTGGTTGGGGTTCGAGAACACGTAGGGGGGGATGTGGAGCTCGCCTTGCAGGATCTTTCGGGCGGTGCGGACGAGCGCCGCACGCTGCACGCGGGCGTCGGCGCCGAGGCCCTCGACCGTCATTTCGACGTTGATGCGGCCTTGGGGGTGCAGCACCGAGATGACGCGCACACCCGACCGGTCGGCAGCGCCGCTGATGACGGTCCCGGGCAATGCGAAGGCGGTGGCGACGCCGATCGCACCGGTCACGGCATGCGAGGCATGGCAGCGCCGGGGCGTGAAGTAGCGCGACGTGACGCTGTTCGCGTCGTCGCCATCGCTGGCGATCACCGGCTTGGGGATGACGCTGCCGGAGACATCGCCCAAGCCCATCGCCTCGCCGGCAGCCCGCCGGAGCGCCTCGATGCGCTCGAGCAGCGATCGGTCGGCATCGAGCTCGGCGGGCGTCTCTCGCCCGCTCAGGCCGAGCGAACGGGCGTGCACGATCACGAGCGGCATGGCGGCGTCGATGCAGGTGACCTGCACGCCTTGGATCGCGTCGATGCGCCGTCCGGTGGGAAAAAGCGAACCCGTGACCGCGCCCCAGGCGTCGAGGAAGTCGAGGCGGATCGGCGCCGCCGTGCCGGCCACGCCGTCGATTCCGGTCTCGCCGTCGTAGCTGACGCGCCGATCGGGGGTGAGGACCTTGACGTCGATCCGCGAGCGCGTGTTGACGTTGAACACGCGCACCGTCGTCTCGCCGTCCTGCGCCGGCACCAGTCCCTGCTCGATGGCGAAGGGGCCGACGCCCGAAAGCATGTTGCCGCAGTTGGGTCGCGTATCGACCGATTTCTGGCCGACGCCGACTTGGGCGAAGAGGTAGTCGACGTCGCATCCGGGCCGCGCGGACTTGGAGACGATCGCGACCTTGCTCGTCAGCGTGCTGCCGCCGCCGACGCCGTCGACCTGGAGCAGGTCCGACGCGCCGATCGCGCCGATCAGGGCTTCGTCGCGCTCGCGGTCGTCCGCGGGGAGCCATTCGCGCAGGAAGAACGGTCCCCGGGAGGTGCCGGCACGCATCAGGACGCAGGGGATCACTCGGTTCATGGAGGCAATGGTGTGCGCGCGCATTGCCAAAGTGAATTGCATCTTTAAGATCAACTGATGCGTCACCAGCATCAATGGAGTGCCCCGCCATGGCCATCAACTTCGACTTGAACGACCTGCTCTCCTTTCGTGCGGTCGCTGAGCTGAGCAATTTCCGCAAGGCTGCCGAGCTGGTTCACCTGTCCCAGCCGGCGTTCAGTCGCCGAATCGACAAGCTGGAGCAGGCACTCGGCGTCCGCCTGCTGGAGCGAACGACTCGGCGCGTCACGCTGACCGCGGTCGGCCGCGACTTCGAGCGCAAGGTCCGCGAGCTCCTGGACGATCTCGACGCCACGCTGCTCGGCATCCGCGGGGTCGCCGTCACTCGCATGGGCGAGGTGACCGTGGCGTGCGTGCCTTCGACGGTGTACTACTACCTCTCGCACGTGATCGGGCGATACCACGAGCGCTGCCCGAAGGTGCGGGTGAAGGTGCTCGACGCGAGTGCCAACGAAGTGCTTGCCGCGGTGGCGCGCGGCGAGGCGGACTTCGGCCTCAACTTCATTGGCGCGCAGGAAGGAGAGCTGGAGTTCAAGCCTCTCGTGGAGGAGCGGTTCGTCGCCGCATGCCGGCGCGATCATCCTTTGGCGAAGCTGCGCCGGTTGACTTGGGCGCAGTTGAGCGATCACGACTACATCTCGGTGGGCCGAACGTCCGGCAACCGCGTGCTGCTTGACCAGGCGCTGGCAGGGGTCGAAGGCCGGCCTCAGGCGATCTACGAGGCGCAGCACGTCACGACAACACTCGGCCTGGTCGAAGCCGGGCTGGGCGTGGCCGCGGTGCCGTCGATGGCGATGCCGCCACCCGACCATCCGCTGCTGGTGAGCGTGCCGCTGGTGGACCCGGTCGTGACCCGCAAAGTTGGGCTGATACGACGTCGCGGGCGCTCACTGTCCGCCGCTGCCCAGCAGCTATACGACTTGTTTTCGGAGGTGAAGGGGCGCCACCGGATGCGACGCGCCGACCGCGTCGCAGGCGTGAGAATTCCGCCTGCTTGACGTTGCACTGCGAATAGTCGCGAACCTGCCGTTCGCCCTTGCTGCCAAGTAGGTGACGTTCGCGGATACAACGCGCCGCCGTAGCTAGCAAAGCCAGCTGGAATCGACGTTAACGGCGGGTAGGAAGCTTGATGCAGGCGCTCAGTTGCGACCCGTAGGGGTACGATGATTGCGCATTTCTCGACGAGGATGTCATTCGGTGGCGGACCGGCGCGCGTTCATGGATGCCGCAATCGTTCTGCTGCGTGCTGACGACGTGATCCCCTGATGAAACGGAGAGGGTTCATTGGCGCATTCACGGGCGGCCTCGCCGTCGCGGGCTCTGTCGCGGAGGCGCAGCTTGCCGCGGGGATCTACAGGATCGGGGTTCTCTTTGCCGCGACGTCCGAGTCCACCGAGCCGCTGCTCCGCGCGCTTACCGAGGGTCTGCGCGATCTCGGCTACGCCGAGAACCGCCATTTCGTGTTCGAGCGCCGGTACGCAGACGGCAGGCTCGAGCGGTTGCCGGAGCTTGCGGCAGAGCTTGTGCGGTTGCGTGCGGACATGATCGTCACCGGGTCAAATGTCCACGTCGCCGCCGCCAAGCGCGCGACCGCGACGATTCCCATCGTGTTTGTCGGCGCGGCGGATCCCGTAGGAGCCGGGTTCATCACGAGCTTAGCGCGGCCGGGCGGCAACATCACCGGGTTGAGTAGTGAGGCGAGTCGCGAGGTCCAAGCGAAGAACCTCACTTTGTTGAAGGAAATGATTCCAAACCTTTCCCGAGTAGCGCTGCTCGGTGAGGTACTGTCGCGGGACGGTTCCGCGGCGCTCGAGGCCGCGGCGCGACAGCTCAATATGGCGCTCGAAGTCGTCGACATTCGGGGCGTCGAAGACTTCGAGAGTGCATTTGCCGTGATGGCGTACAAGCGCGTCGGTGCCGTCATCGTCGGTGGCGGCCCGCTGACCTACCAGCGCCGCCAGCAGATCGCGGAACTCGCGTTCAAGCATCGCCTACCCGCAATCCATGTGCTGAACGAGTACCCGCGAGCGGGCCTGCTGATGAGTTACGGGCCGGATCTCGCGGATCTGTACCGTCGGGCCGCGAGTTACGTTGACAAGATCCTGCGCGGTTCCAAGCCAGCGGATCTCCCCGTTGCGCAGCCGACGAAGCTCGAGTTGGTCATCAACCTGAAGACCGCCAAGGCGCTTGGCATCGCCATCCCGCAGTCGCTGTTGCTGCGCGCCGACGAGGTGATTCGGTGATCCGAGCGCGGACAGGTCGCTCGCGGCTTTGGCGAGACTACGCCGTGACACCGCGCAATGCATGAGGAGGAATTCGATGGTCATCGACCCCGGCCCACTGTTTTCCCAGGCGATGTCACACGCACTGGCGTACCGCCGCACGTTGGCCGACGATCCGCAGCCACCTTCGGCGGACTACCGCGCCATGCTCGAACGTTTCGACGAGGTATTGCCCGAGCAAGGGATCGCTTCGGGCGAGGTTATCGACGCCCTTGCCACGCAGGCCGCAGCCGGGTTGATGCCAATGGCCGGGCCGCGCTTCTTCGGCTGGGTGATTGGCGCTTCGCACCCCGTCGGCGTGGCCGCGGACTGGCTGGTTTCGGCGTGGGGCCAGAACAGCGGATACCACTCGCCGACTCCGGCCACCGCGGCGATCGAGGCCGTCGCCGAGCGCTGGCTGCTGGAGCTGCTCGACTTGCCCTCGGCCAGCTCCATCGGCTTTTCGACGGGCGCCACAGTGGCCAACGCCATCGGCCTTGCAGCGGCACGCACCGGCGTGCTGCTCGCCGCCGGCTGGGATCCCGACGCCGACGGGCTTTTCGGCGCACCGTCGGTCGAGGTGCTGATCGGGGCCGATGCGCATTCGTCAGTGCTTTCCTCGCTGCAGCTCATCGGCTTCGGCTACCGGCGGGTGACGAAAGTCGACACCGATGACGAAGGCCGCATGCGGCCGCAGGCGCTGGCGCGCGCGCTGAGCGACAAGCCGGGTCCGAAAATCGTCGTGGCGCAAGCGGGGCAGATCAACACCGGTGCCTTCGATCCGTTCATAGAGATCGTGGCGCTGTCCAAGGCCGCCGGAGCCTGGGTGCACGTGGACGGCGCTTTCGGACTGTGGGCCAGGGCGGTTCCGGGGCTGCGCCACCTGACCGCCGGCATCGAAGGTGCGGACTCCTGGGTCACCGACGGACACAAGTGGCTGCAGGCGCCCTACGACTGCGGCTTCGCCATCGTCAGGGATCGCACGATTCACCAACGCGCGATGACGCAGTGGTCGAGTTACTTGCCAACCATCGCCGAGGGCGACCGGGTGCCGTCGGCCTTCGTGCCCGAACTCTCGCGTCGGGCCCGTGGCGTGCCGGTGTACGCGCTGCTGAGGACCCTGGGACGCAAGGGCGTGGCCGAGATGGTGGAGAACCATTGCACGCTGGCCAGGCAGTTCGCGGAGTTGCTGGCAAAGGAACCGGGGATGCGCGTGCTGAACACCGTGTCGCTGAATCAGGTGATCGTGAGCTTCGGCGAAGGCGATGCCTCTTCCCGCCGTGCGGCTACCGAGGCCGTGATCGCACGCATCCAGAAGGGCGGCGTCTGCTTTGCTGCCGGCGCGGAGTGGCGTGGCGACTGGGTGATGCGACTTTCGGTAACTTCAGGCGCCACAACTGCGCGCGACATCGAGATCTCGGCTGCGGCCATCACTGCGGCTTGGAGAGCCGAGCGGCTCGCGCAGGCACGTGGGGCCGCGCGGTCTGGCGCAGCCTTGTGAATCGAAGGTCTGCTGTCGGGCGACCAGATCCGCGGCATCGAGCCTGCAGCGTTCACCAACGTCTCTGCCCTGGGCGTCGACAAGCAGCGCGTTCGCGTGCTGATCGACATCGTCAGCCCGCCCGAGCCGTGGCGCCCGCTCGAACGCGGACCCCGGAGGGTGTCCTCCGGGGTTGCCGCGGCCGCCGATTGCCTCCGTCAGTGCCTGGCCGTGCCGTGACGCGAGCGTCTTGCGTCGCCGTTTTGTCACCGGAGGGCGAGGCGCCTCCCCGATGTTGATCGCTTCGGCTTGGCGGCCGTCGCGCGATCGTCGGCAAGAGGCGCAGTCATTCTCGCAGCGATTTCGCGATGCCCGGACGCCGAGAACATCACGGCGTTCCCCGACAAGACCCGATGGATCGGGTCCCCGCTCCGGGTCAGCCCTTGCCCAGCGCCTGCGTCATCGCTGCGGTGTCCGTGTACTCGCGGAATGCGGCGATCTTGCCGTCGCGCACGGTGAACGCATGCGCCCATTCGCATGCCCAGGTCCGGCCGGTCGCCTTGACGCGGAAACGCTCTCGACCAAGCACGACCACGCGGTCCTCCGAGGCGATGTAGTGGAGCGGCTCGAACATCTCGGGCTCACTGCATTCCACGAGTGCCGAGAAGAATCTCGCGACCGCGTCGGCACCGGTGAACGTGCCGGCCCACGGGATGACGCTCGATGCAGGAAATTCCCAGACGACGTCGGGCGCCATCAGACCGAGCAGCTTGGGCATGTCGCCCGTGCCGAAAGCGGCATAGGCGTCCTGGACCAGCGCGACATGGGTTTCGGTGCTCATGGTGCCTCCCTGCGGATTGAACGAGAGTCGAGCGGCCATCCTATAGCCGCGTCGGTCGCGGTCAAGATGGACCCGGACGGGACGCCAGGAACGTGGGGTGGTGACAGAGCAGCGGTGAGTCCCGATGCCGCTGTTCGTCAGAAGGGCGATGCCGTTGGCCGCGCCAAAGGCTATCGTTGCGCAGCATCTCGGGAGCGGCCGTGCCGACAAAATTCCGTTCGAGCTCACCCGGCCGCGTCGCCGTTCTGTCGCACACCTCGAAGGTGCTGAAGGGCAATGCGCTCGGCGATCCGTTCGTGCGGCCGGTGCATGTCTGGCTGCCGCCCCAGTACGACGCGAAGGAGTTCGCCGAACGCCGCTTCCCGGTCCTCTTCGACCTGGTCGGGTTCATGGGCAGCGGCGCGAGCCACACCGGCTGGAAGGGTTTCGGCGAGAACGTTCCCGAGCGGATGGCGCGCCTCGTCCATCAGAGGAAGACGGACCCCGCGATCGTCGTCTTCCCCGACTGCTTCACCTCGCTCGGCGGCAACCAGTACATCAACTCCTCGGCCGTCGGCCGCTACGCCGACTATCTGACGCAGGAGCTCGTGCCCTTCGTCGACGCGCAGTTCCGCACGCTCGCCGCGCGCGAGCACCGCGGCTGTTTCGGCAAGAGCTCGGGCGGCTACGGCGCCATCCTCCACGGCATGCTGTATCCGAAGGTGTGGGGGGCCGTCGCCGACCACTCGGGCGACGCGTACTTCGACTTCGTCTACGGCGCCGACTGGCCGAACACGCTCGACGCGCTCGCGAAGTTCGCATCGCCCAAGCGCAGGGAAGGGCCGATCGACGTGGCCGCGCTCGCGTCGGCGTCGAAGGGCCTCGCCGAGGGGCTCGACGACGGACGCGTCGCTCGCTTCCTCGCCGACCTGCGCAGGAAGAAGAAGCTCGGCAAGGACGACGGCCACACGGTGATGAACCTGTGCATGGCAGCGACCTACGATCCCGACCCCCGGGCGCCGAACGGCTTTCGCCTCCCGTTCCACCTCGAGACCGGCGAGCGGATCGAGTCGCGCTGGAAGCGCTGGCTCGCGCACGATCCGATCCACATGGTCAAGCGCCATGCCGGGGCGCTGAAAAGCCTGCGCGGGATCTACGTCGACTGCGGCTGGGCCGACCAGTACCGCATCCACTACGGCGCTCGCCTGCTCTCGCTTCGCCTCGCCGAGCACGGCGTCGAGCACACCTACGAGGAGTTCGATGACAACCACTCCGACATCGACTACCGCATGGACGCGAGCCTTCCGTTCCTCGTGCGGGCGCTGACGTGAGCGGCGTTCTCGGCAGGCTGCGGCGCGCCGACGCAGCGTCACGCAACAGTCGCGGCGCATGAGCTCCCACGGTCGTGTCGCCGAGCTGATCGACCGGCTGGGGCTCCAGCCCCATCCGGAAGGCGGCCACTTTCGCGAGGTGTTTCGTTCGGCCGGCACGGTGCAGCCCGGCGACTCGCGCCCGCCGCGCAGCGCGCTCACCACGATCGACTTCCTGCTCGCTCGCGGCGAGTGCTCGGCCTGGCATCGCGTCCGCTCCGACGAGGTGTGGCATCTCCTGGAGGGCGGGCCGCTGCGCCTGTGGCTGATGTCGCCCGCGCTCGACGCGATCGAGGAAGTGACGCTGGGCCGTGTCGACGGCCGCGGCGCGGGGCCACGCCACCCCGTGCCTGCCGACTGGTGGCAGGCGGCCGAGCCGCTCGGCGACTACGCATACGCAGGCGCAACCGTCGGCCCGGGCTTCGACTTCGCCGACTTCGCCTTTCTGCGCGACGACGCGGTCGCCACGGCGCGCCTTGCGGCGCTACGTCCCGAACTCTGTCGGCTGCTCCGAGCGTAGGGCGCATCCTCTGTCCGCGACGCGGCGGGTCGTGGACCGCCTTACGATCACGGTCCGCGCGGTCGCCTGCCTCCTGCCGCGCCCTCACCACAAGTCATGCGCCGCGCCTCCCGATTCGTGCTCTGTGCCGTCATCGTGACCGCCGTCACGACGACCACGTCGTGCATGCACACGGGGTCGGACTGGCGCACGTCGAGTCTCGAGCCCGTGGGCCTCGCCCCCGATCCTGCCGAGGTGAGGGAAGCGGTGGTGCAGGTCTACGGCGCGCGCACGGTCGGGGCCAAGGGCTGGTTCGGCGTGCACACCTGGGTCGCGGTCAAGCCCACCGAGGCCGAGGAGTGGACGGTCTACGAAGTGGTGGGATGGCGGCTGCGATGGTCGCCGAGCGCTCTGGTCGTGCACAGCCGAGCACCGGACGGGCGCTGGTACGGCGCCGTGCCGGAGCTGTATGCGGACCGGCGTGGACCGGGCGTGGACGCCCTCATCGAGCGCATCGACAGGGCGGCCCGCGCCTATCCCTATGGCGCCGAATACCGGGCGTGGCCGGGTCCGAACTCGAACACATTCACCGCCTGGATCGCGCGCGCGGTGCCGGAGCTGGAGGTCGATCTTCCGGCCACGGCCATCGGCAAGGACTACCTCGGCAGCGCCATCTTCGCCGCTGCGCCGAGCGGCAGCGGCGCGCAGGTCTCGCTCGCCGGTGTGCTCGGGCTGGCCGTGAGTGCCGTCGATGGCCTCGAGCTGAACGTGCTCGGCTTGAACTTCGGCGTCGGTCCGAACGGCATCAAGCTGCCGGTGGTGGGGCGGGTCGGCAACAGCTCGGCGGCGAGCCCTGGAACGGAAGACTCGCCGCCGAAATTCGCGCTGCCGAAGATGTCGAAGCCGTACTGAAGGCCCGTGGAAGTGGAGGCGGCGCTTTTCGCCTCGACCTGCGGTTGGCGCACCGCGAAAGCATCGAGCCAGGCGATGGAGACCCTTCGAAGGGTGAACGTCGCCAGGCCAAGACTGAGGTCGCGCTGCGAACCGGCGCCGCCGCACTGTGCGAACGGGTCGAGGAGTGCACGAACCGGGCTCGGAGCACGCGCCGGTTGCCGCCGACGAGCCGAACCGGCCGCGCGGTCCCCGTACCTGGGCATCGAGGTGCCAGCTTGAGCGGCTGCGAACCCGCAGCGACCAATAGGCCGAAAGCGTGGCACCGCATGGTCATCTGTTGATCGGGGGCGAGGGCGGACGTGGATCTGCGTCGACACGCGCTCGCCAGCCCCTGCGGGACTACGATTCCCCCCTCGGTTCCATTACCGCCACTGCCGGGAGAGCGCCATGGTCACGACCGAACTTCGCTTGCCAGAACTGGGGATGGTCGTGGGCACGCGCGCCATGCTGGCCGCAGGCGTGGCCTTGCTGGTGTCTGACAGGCTCAGCGCCGACACGCGCAGGGGCATCGGCTGGGCACTGGTCGGGGTCGGCGTCCTGACGACTATTCCGTTGGCCATGCTCGTGTTCGGCAAACGCAGGCGGCTGGCGTGAGTCTCGTGCCCCTGCGACGATCGCGCGGAAACGCGCGATGACCGTCGCCATCGATTCGTTCATTCGCAGTCTCGGTCGCGGCGACCCGCCATGCGGTGCGTCGCCAATGCTTCGCGCCGTCTGGCACGGCCTGCGCGGTGACTGGGATGCCGCGCACGGGACTCGAGATCGCACGCGCGTTGCTACGAGCAAGCGAATGTGCAATTTCTGGTCGATGCGAGCCGATCACGTCGCACTCGTCGCAGGCGTCTCGCCGCGCGTCTTCCACACCGAGACCAGAACGCCGCCAGCGATCAGCCCGAAGGTCACCGCGAGCGAGAGCTCGGGCGGGAACTTGCCGATGAAGCCAACCAGGAAGATCTTGGTGCCGATGAAGACCAGCACCAGCGCCAGAGCGTACTTCAGGTACTTGAAGCGATGGATCATCGCCGCCAGCGCGAAATAGAGCGCCCGCAGCCCGAGGATCGCGAAGATGTTGCTGGTGTAGACGATGAACGGGTCGGTCGTGATCGCGAAGATCGCAGGCACCGAATCGACCGCGAAGACCAGATCGACGAACTCGATCAATGCCAGCGCGAGGAAGAGCGGCGTCGCCCAGCGCACGATCTTGCCGCTGTTCGGATCCGGCTGCCGTATCCAGAAGGCGTTGCCGTGCAGCGCGTCGGTCACGCGCAGGTGGCGACGCAGGAACCTGAGCAGCGGGTTGTCCGCGATGTCGGCCACATGGTCGGCAAGGACCCACATCTTGACGCCGGTGAACACGAGGAATGCGCCGAAGATGTAAAGCACCCAGCTGAACTGGCTCACCAGCGCGGCCCCGAGGCCGATCATCAGTGCACGCAGCACGATCACGCCGAGGATGCCCCAGAACAGCACGCGGTGCTGGTATTGGCTCGGGATGGCGAAGAACGCGAAGATCAGCGCGATGACGAAGACGTTGTCCATCGACAGCGACTTCTCGATCATGAAGCCGGTGAGGTAGTCGATTCCGCTCGACGCGCCCAGGTACCACCACACCCAGGCGCCGAAGCAGAGCGCGACGGTGATGTAGCCCGACGACAGCAGCAAGCTCTCGCGGACGCCGATCTCGTGATCGTCCTTGTGCAGCACGCCGAGGTCGAACGCCAGCAGCGCGGCGACGACGCCCACGAAGAGGAGCCAGATCCACAGGGCCTTGCCGAGCAGGTCGACCGACAGAAGCTGGGTGAGGTGATCCATGACGGGATGAAGAGAGTTGCGGGCGTCGCCACGGGCGCGATGGATGCGATCGAGCCGAGGCCCGGCGGGTCTCACCCGGGGTGGCGGGCGGCGATGCGGTCCATGATTGCGAACAACACCCCAGAGACGACGAGGCAGGCGTGGATCGCGATCGCCCAGCCCATGTCGTGCGGCCGGGACGTCTGGACGTTGAAGAAGTACTTCAGAAGGTCGATCGCCGAGATCGCGACGATCGAGCCGATCAGCTTGATCTTCAGGTCGGAAAAGCCGACGTTGCCCATCCACTTCGGGCGATCCTCGCTTTCGCCCAGGTCGATCTTGGAGATGAAGTTCTCGTAGCCGGCGAAGATGATGATCAGCAGCAGGTTGGCCACCAGCGCCACATCGACCAGGCCGAGGATGGCGATCATGGCTTCGCCGCCGCTGCCGTGAAGAATCGGATCGACCGAGGCCAGGGTGGCTTTCGCGAATTTCACGAGCAGCAGCACCATCGCCACGACCAGCCCGACATAGAACGGGACGAGCAGCCAGCGCGTCCGGAACAGCGCCGTCTCCAGTGCGACCTCCGTGCGGCGTGCGATCTGCAAGGCGCTGCCTCCGGTCACTGCCGGCGTTCGAAGGGACGGCTGTCGTCGTCCAGCATCTGTCGATGCAGCCCCCAGTTCTCGACGGCGCTGACGAGCACGATCGATTCGGCGTCGGCGACGTGCTCGTCCGCCTCGGCCACCGCCACGCACACCCGCAGCACGGCCAGGCGCAGCGCCGGGTCGTCGACCTCGGCCATCAGCTGCCCGATCGTCCACGGGTCGAGACGGCAGGCGTCGGCCCACTGCGAATCTCGCGATTGCAGCAGGTCCTCGCAGAAGTCCTGCAGCACCTGGTGCATCGCCGGGCGGGTGATGCCGAGTCGCCCGCAGGCATCGACGCGATCGAGGACGTCGAGCTCGGCGTTCGAGACGTGACCGTCGGCGACGAGCGTCAGGGCGACGATCCGGGCCGCGGACTGAGGACTGTTGGGGGGGTAGCTTCGCATGTCGGATTACTCCGGAGAGGGCGGGTCAGTCGAAGATGTCGTCGAGCCACGACTTGCGTCGGGGGGTACGGAGCCGCGGGCCGCCCCGGAAATCCGAGTCGACGAAGTCGGCGTGGGGCCCATGGGAGGGTCGCGGCCAATGGGCCGGCGAGGCGGCGCGCTCGAGCAGCTTGTCGAGCTCGCCGCGGTCCAGCCAGACGCCGCGGCACGTCGGGCAGTAGTCGATCTCGACGCCCGCCCGGTCGACCATCGCCAGGACCGCATCGGGGCAGTAGGGGCATTTCATGGCGGTCCTCCGCTCAGTCGTCCGAGCCGCCGAGGCCGAAGAGGCTGAGCAGGCTGGTGAACAGGTTGAAGATCGAGACGTACAGCCCGACCGTGGCCAGCACGTAGTTGGTCTCGCCACCGTGCACGATCCTGCTCGTCTCGACGAGGATCAGGCCGGCCGACAACAGCGCGACCATCGCGCTCACCGCCAGCCCGAGCGCCGGGATCTGCAGGAACACGGCAGCGAGTCCGGCCAGCAGCGCTACGACCATGCCGGCGAACAGGAAGCCGCCCATGAATCCGAAGTCGCGCCGCGATGCCAGCGCCCACGCCGAGAGCGCGAGGAAGACCGCGCCGGTTGCCGCCAGGGCCAGCGCGACCACCTGGCCACCGCCGGGCAGCGTGATCACCTTGGCCAACAAGGGGCCGAGGGTGTAGCCCATGAACCCCGTGAGCCCGAACACCGCGGGCAGCGCCCAGGCCGAGTTCTTCAACCGATAGACCGCGAAGAGCAGGCCGAAGTAGCCCGCGAGGGTCAGCAGGATGCCGGGGGCCGGCCAGCGAGCGGCCGCGCTGGCCGCAGCCACCCCGGCACTGAACAGGAGCGTCAGCGACAGCAATGCGTAGGTGTTGCGAAGCACGCGCGAGGCCGCACCTGCTGGCAGCGCACGCGGCACCACCACCATCGGCAGCGTCGCAGCGGAAGCGGTTGAAGAGGGTGTGCGGGAATCCATGTCCTTTGCTCCTGAGGTTGGGTTCGAATCAGCGTTCAAGCGGGAAGGCTCGTCGACCCCGGGCTCGTGGCCGACGACCGCGGCGCAGCCCGAGCAGCAGGCGTCTGGCCCGTGACAGCGCACCGTCCAGCGCGCTGCGCCAGTCGCGCGCCATCGACGTGACGACCACCGTGCCGCGACCATCCGTCCGCAGGGCGATCTGGCAGCGCTTGTCCACGCCGCCGCGCGGCCCGTTGACATCGGACAGTCGAACAGTGGCGCGAGGCACGAGCCAGGTCAGGCGACGAATCGTGAACCGGACGCGACGCGCGGCCAGGTCGCTCAGGTCGCGCGCCTCGATGTCGCGGGAGCTGATGAGCACTTGCATCGAAGATCTCCATCGGTTGAGCACGGCGCAAAGATAGGCGTCGACCCAGTTCCGATAAAGCAGAGAATTAGGAATCCAAGCTTCCGTCGAACCGAACTATGAGAGCCGCCTTCAGCTATCGCCACCTGTACTACTTCTGGGTCGTCGGCAAGGAAGGCGGAATGTCGCGCGCGGCAGACCGACTGGGCATGGCCGTGCAAACGGTGAGCACCCAGGTCCGCGAACTAGAGCGCGGCCTGGGATATGCGTTGCTCAGGTCAGTGGGGCGCGGGATCGCCCTTACCGAGGCGGGCGAGGCTGCCATGCGCCAGGCCGAGCAGATATTCGCGCTCGGGGAGCAACTGCCTCAACTCGTGCGCGAAGCGGCCAGCGTGCCCAGTGTGCGACTGACCGTGGGTGTCTCCGACGGCGTTCCGAAGCTAGTGGTGAGATCGCTGCTCCAGCCAGCGCTGGAGCAGCCGCAACTGCGCTTGCTCTGTCACGAGGGGGAGTTCGACGACCTGCTGGCCGATCTCGCGCTGCACCGGGTGGACGTCGTGTTGTCGGATCGCGCAGCGGCGCCCAGCGCCACTTTGAAGGTCCACAGCCATCCGCTCGGCTCCTCGGAACTTGCCTGGTATGCGCCGCCTGCGCTGGCGGCCTCCGCCAAACGGGGGTTCCCGCGGTCTCTGGCCCAGGTCCCAGTGCTCTTGCCGACCACGCACGCCGCGGCACGCGGCCTGCTGGATCAATGGTTCGAACACCAGGGCGTGCGTCCCAACACGGTGGGCGAGTTCGAGGACAGCGCGCTCTTGAAGACCTTTGGCGCCGGGGGCATGGGCGTGTTCCCCGCTGTGCGTCTTGTCCACGAAGACTTGATCGAGGGTTACGGCGTGAAACTCATAGGAATCTGCGAGGGCGTCGAGGAGCGATTCTTTGCCATCGCGGCACATCGAAAGCTGCAGCACCCGCTGGTCCTGCGGCTGCTGAAGGGCTCCGCCCAATGATCCGTACGACATGATCGGGCGACGATGGGTACAAGTCCGCGCAGATCGTTTTCCTCGATGAGCTGAGCCTTGTCGACGATCACGAGATCAAGAGCCTCAGCTACATGCAATGATGGACGAGGCAATCCTGCCGGGCCATCGGCCTGCGTCATGTCGGTGTGATCAAGCCGGAAGCCCGTCCCGCCGTCCCGCCCCGATCGGCATGGCAGCGGGCGCAGCCATCGGCGCCGCGGCCGGCGGTGCTGCGGGCAAGGTACCGGGGAAGTGGCGAATTCGAAGCCGGACGAGAAGCTACCCGTGTGACCGGTGACGATGCCGCATTCGCGCGGCGATCACGCGGCCGCCTGCGGGCGGCCTTTTCGCTTCTGCTCTTGGCTAGGAGGCTGTCTTCAGCGGCACGGTCAGCCGGTCAAGCATGGCTTCCAGTTTCTGCGCCTCAGCGGAGCGAAGCGGCTCGAGCGGCCGCCGCAGCGCGGGGCCGCAGTAACCGAGGCGAGCGCACGCGTGCTTGACCGAGGCGATGAACTTTCCGCCCTGCTCGAGCGCGTCGATCAACGGCGCGAGATCCATGGCGATCCTGCGACCGCGCACGAAGTCGCCTTCGGTGACGCACGCCTCGTAGAGCGCAAGGATGCGCTCGGGCGCAAAGTTCGACGTCGCGCAGAACCACATGCGCTCGCCGAGGGCGGAGAAGTCGAGGGCGAGATCTTCGGAGCCGCAACACAGCTTGATCGACGGGAAGTCGCGAGCTTGCGCCTGCGCGCGCTTCATGTCGCCGGTGCTGTCCTTCAGGGCGACGAAGTGCGGACGCGCGGCGATAGCGCGCATGAAGGCGTCTCCCATGTCGGCGTCGGTCCGCGCCAGGCAAAGCGCCGCCGCCGAATCATCGGCCCTGCCGCCAGGCACGCTCCGCCTCGTCCCACGCACCCAGCGCCTGCAGATCGGGCACCCAGGCCAGGCCCGACTTCGCATCCGATGACGCCGCCTCCGGCGTCACCAGCACGTCGAGCAGCGCTGGTCCGCCCTGCGCAAGGGCCGCCAGCGCGCGCGCGATGGCCCCGTCGAGGTCCTCGGCCCGCTCGACACGTTCACCATGGAGCCCGAAGGCGCGCGCCATCGCCGCGTGGTCGGCGAACTGAAGCCGCGTGCCGACGACCTTGCCGTGGTTTTCCAACTGGTCGCGCACCTCGATCGCCCACGACCCATTGTTCGCGACCACGATCAGCACCGGCACCTTGTGGCGCGCTGCGGTGTCGATCTCCATCGCGTTGAAGCCGAAGGCGCCGTCGCCGGTCGCCACGACGACATTGCGGCCGGGGCAGGCGAGCGCCGCGGCGATCCCGAAGGGCGTGCCGATGCCGATGCAACCCAGGGGGCCCGGGTCGAGCACGGTGGAAGCGGGCAGGCCGACGCGCGCGAAGCTGAGAAAGTCGCCGCCATCGGCGACCACCACCGCATTCGCCGGGATCGCGGCGCGCAGCGCCGCGAGCAGGCGGTTCGGGTGCATCAGCCCGTCGCTGCCCGGTGTCGCCTCGGCCATCGAGGCGAGCAGCTTGTCGGCGCGCGCGACATGCTTGCTGCGGACGGCCTGCGCCCAGCGGCGGTCGGTGGCGCTCGGGCGGTCCGGTGCCGCGCCAACGATGGCGCTCAGTGCGGCCGACGGTGTGGCGAACACTTCGACGGCAGCTCGACGGTTGTCGCGGAGCTCGCTCGGCGCGTCGGCGATGCGGATGAACTTGGCGTTGCCAAACACCGCGGGCGATCCGTAACCGAGCTGAAAGTCGAGCCGGCGGCCGACGGTCAAGATCACGTCGGCCTCGCCCATGACCGATCCGCGCATCGCCGCCACCACCGACGGATGGTCTTCGCTCACCAGGCCGCGGCTCTCGCCAGTGTCGAGGTAGAGCGCGCCGAGGCGGTCGAGCAGCTGCAGCAGCGGGCCGCCGGCGCCACGCGCGCCGCGGCCGGTGATCACCAGCGGCCGCTGCGCCGCCCACAGCAGCTCGACAGCCCGCGCGACGGCCGCGGGGTCGGGGTGCAGCGCGATCGGCGCTCGCGGAGCGAACCACTCGGACGACATCACCGCGTGCATCGCCCGCGAGGGTTCGGCACGTTGCGTATCGACCGGGAAGTCGACGTAGACCGGCCCAGGCTCTCCGCCCACGCCGGCCGCCCGCGCCAGCGCCTCGTCGAGTTCCTGCAGCGCCAGATCGGGCTCGCGCACGGTACGCGCATAGCGCGTCAGCGGCCGGACGAACTCGGTGTGCAGCATGTCCTGCAAGGCACCGCGGTTCTCCTGCGCGCGCGGCGGTGTGCCCGAGAGGATGAGCAGCGGCGCGCGGGCTGCATGCGCATTGGCGATGCCGGTCATCGCGTTGGTCACGCCAGGCCCGGCGGTGACCAGTGCGACGCCGATCCGGCCGCTCAGTTCGCCATAGGCGTGAGCCATGTAGACCGCAGCCCGCTCGTCGCGCACGTCGACGATGCGGATGCCCTCGGCGTCGAGTCGCATCCAGATCGGCATGACGTGGCCGCCGCAAAGAGCGAACACGCGGTCCACGCCGCGGGCCTTCAGGAATCGCGCAATCAGTGCGGCAGTGCAGGTGTCCGTGACGGCGGGTGCGGGCATGGCGGGATCCTTTTGTCGATGGCCGCGCGAATTATTGCACTCTGAATTCAGAATGCAATACACTCCATACATTCCCGACGTGAATCGGCGTATTCGGAGGGCTGCCCATGAACCAACTGCTCACCGTGGCGGATGCCGTCTCCACCCATGCCCGCCTGACGCCGCACAAGCTCGGCGCACGTGACTCGCATCGCGAGCTCACCTTCGCGCGTTGGCACGAACGGGCGACGCGGCTGGCCAACGGGCTCCTCGGGCTCGGCCTCGCCAAGGGCGACCGCGTGGCACTGCTGGCCTACAACCGCGTCGAGTGGCTGGAGCTTTACGCTGCGCTGGCGCGCGCCGGGCTGGTGGCCGTGCCGATCAACTTCCGCCTCACGCCGCCCGAGATCGCCTACATCGTGCAGCACAGCGGTGCGCGCGCCTGCGTCGTGCAGGACGAACTGATCGAGGCCGTCGAGGCCGTCCGCGGCGAGCTTGACCTGCTCCCTCGCGGCCGTGTGTGCCTCGGCGAGCGCGCGATGCCCGGCTGGACGGCCTACGAGGCGCTGATCGCCGCAGCGTCTGCCGTCGACCCCGGCGTGGGTGTTCGGCCCACCGACCCCTGCGCGCTGATGTACACGTCAGGCACCACCGGACGGCCCAAGGGGGCGATCCGCAGCCACGAGGGCAACGCGCTGATCGCGCTGGCCACCGCGCTCGAGATGCGTTTCACGCGCGACGACACCGGACTGATGGTGATGCCGATGTGCCACGCGAACTCGCTGTACTTCAGCCACACCTTCACCCACCTGGGCGCGGCCTGCGTGATCGACGACCACCGCAGCTTCGACCCGCAGGCACTGCTCGCCACGCTGGCGCAGGAGAGGATCACCTTCACCTCGCTCGTGCCGACGCACTACATCATGATGCTCGGACTGTCCGCGGCGACCAAGGCGTGCCACGACGTGAGCCGCGTCGACAAGCTGATGATCTCGTCGGCACCGGCGCGGCGCGAGACCAAGCTGGCGATCATGGAGTTCTTTCGCAACGGGAAATTGCACGAGCTCTACGGCGCCACCGAAACCGGTTGGGTGACGCTGCTTCGTCCGGACGAGCAGATCGATCGGCTGGGTTCGGTGGGCCGCGAATGGGCCGGCTCAGGTCCGATCCGGCTGCTCGACGCGGACGGCCACGAGGTCGCCGATGGCGAGGTCGGCGAGTTGTACTCGCGCACGCCCTATGTCTTCGACGGCTACTGGAAGAACCCCGAGAAGACCGCCGAGGCCTTCCGCGGTGACTGGTGTTCGGTGGGCGACATGGCGCGACGCGACGGCGACGGCTACATCCACCTCGTCGACCGGAAGAGCAACATGATCATCAGCGGCGGCGAGAACGTCTATCCATCCGAGGTCGAGGGCGTGCTCGGCGCGCACCCGAAGGTGAAGGACGTCGCCGTCGTCGGGGTGCCGCACGACAAGTGGGGCGAGGCGGTCCTCGCCGTGATCGTGCTGCACGAGGGCGCGCATGCCGATGCGTCCGAGATCCTCGAGTGGTGCCGTGGCCGCATCGCGGGCTACAAGCGGCCGCAGTCCGTGCGCTTTATCGCCGATGCGCAGATGCCGCGCACGGCCACTGGCAAGATCCTTCACCGCGTGCTCCGGGATCGGCTGGTCGCATCGTGAAGGCGCTCGCCACGGTCCCGAATCTCGTCGAGCAGGTGCGCGACGCGATCCTCGACGAGATCGCCGCCGGCAAGCTCGCCCCCGGCGAGCGGATCATCCAGGAGCAGATCGCGCAGGCGCTCGGCGTGTCGCGCCAGCCGGTGCAGCAGGCATTGGCGCTGTTGCGCAACCAGGGCGTGCTGCAGGACGCGCCGGGGCGCGGGCTGATCGTGACACCGCTGGACCCCGGCCACGTTCAGCAGATGTACGACATCCGCGCGGTGATCGAGGGCTTGGCCTGCCGTCGCGCGGCCGAGACGAATGCCAACTTGGCCGCCAAGCAGGGGCCGGCACTGGTCGAGGCCGGTCGCAAGGCAGTGGCGGGCGGCTCGGTCGCGAAGATGATCGCCGCCGACATGCGCTTCCACGAGTTCATCTATGCGCTGTCGGGCAATCCGCTGATCGCGCCGACGCTGGACACGCACCTGACTTATACGCAGCGCGTGATGGGCGAGGTGCTGGTCCGCGACGAGAAACCGCGCGACATCTGGGACCAGCATGCGCGCATCCTCGAGGCGATCCGCAAGGGGGACGGCGAACGCGCGGAAGCACTGGCCCGCTCGCATATCACGCAGGCCGCCGACTTCATGGTCGAGCGCCTGCGCGGTACCTCGAGCTGAAATCGCGGCAAGACGGATGCCGGGGTGTCAGCACGAGGGACTCGGTCCCCAGAAGAGGTTGGAGACGACCGAGTGCTCGTCCTGCTCTTGCGCCGTCGGCGGAGCGCCTGCTCGGGTGCAGAAGAGAAACCGGGGACCTGCCTCCGTGGCGACGCACTCCCCCTGATCTATCCAGCTATCGCGTTGAACCGCTGGACGCTGCCAACGTACGCGGAACCCGCGCTCGACGGTTGCGGAGCACGCCGCTGCCGTTGGAGGTAGATTTCCCGCTGGCGGGAATTCGTCGGCGAAGCGGCTGCGCGACAGCCGCGATTGGGACGCCGGAGGCCGCGCATGCGAGAGCGAGGCCGCGATGACCGATTTCTTCTCCATCCTGTCGGACCTGTTTTCCTCGGCCGAGCCGCCGCCGGAGCTACTCGGCCATCGCATCCAGCAGCGCCTGCAGGTCATCCTCGCCGGCCTCGACGAGCGCGAAGCCTTGTCCGCGATCGATGTGGACACGCTGCGGCGCGAGCTGCGCATGCTGCTCACGCTCGAGCGCATCCAGGTCGCCGCTGCCGAGATGGACAAGTCGGAGCAGGTGCTGCAGTACATGCTCCGTCCGCGCTTCGAGGACTGCCTGAACCTGTGGTTCGGCAAGTCGGAGCAGACCGACCAGGAGATCGCGGCCCGCTTCGGCGCCGACGTGGCGCTGGCGTCCAAGGGGCACTACGACCACTGGGCGCTCGACGTCGAGCATCCTCGCCTGCTGGTGGCGCTCGTGATCATGCTCGACCAATTCCCGCGCAACATGTACCGCGACACGCCGCGCATGTACGCGACCGATGCGCGCTGCCGCGAGCTCGTCAGGCGCGGGCTGCGCGTCGGCGTCGGCGAACGCCTGCGCCCGATCGAGCGGGTGTTCCTCTGTCTGGTGCTGACCCACTCCGAGCTGCTGGACGACCAGCACCTGTGCATGGAGGAGTGGGGGCGCGCGATGGCCGACCTGGCAGCGGACGATCCGCTGAACGCCTTTCACGAGATCTTTCATCGCCACGTCGCCGTGATTCAGCGCTTCGGCCGCTTTCCCCACCGCAACAAGATCCTGCAGCGCGCGAACACGGATGCGGAGGACGACTTCCTCGAGAACAGCACCTTCCGTTTCGACCTGCCGCTGGTGCGCCGCCAGGACGGAAGCTTCGTCTTCGCCGGCACGATCAAGAAGCGCACCGTGAAACTGCTCGACCACGAGTACGAGACGCTGCTGCCCGACATCGACGAGACGCCCGAGGGCACGTTCGAGTTCAAGTACCTTGGCCCCGACAAGGTCTTCACGACGAGCCACGCGCAGCTGCAGAAGCAGGGCTACGTCCGCATCGGCGACAGCGTCCCGGACTTCGATGCCGAGACCAGCCTGGGCCCGATCAACTTCCACACCTTCATCGGCGACTCCTGGTGCGTGCTGTTCTCGCATCCGGCCGACTTCACGCCGGTCTGCACGACCGAGTTCGGCGCCACGGCCAAGCTCGAGCCGGAGTGGCGCGCGCGCGGCACCAAGGTGATCGGCCTGAGCGTCGACGGCGCCGAGGACCACGAGCGCTGGATCGCCGACATCAACGAGACCCAGAACACGCGGGTGAACTTTCCGATCATCGCCGACAAGGACCGCAAGGTGGCGATGCTGTTCGGCATGCTCGACCCGACGACGTTTCGCCACGGCACCGGCATCGGCGAGACCATGACCGTGCGGAGCGTCTTCATCATCTCGCCGGCGAAGCGCGTCGAGCTGATCATCACCTACCCGGCGTACATCGGCCGCAGCTTCGACGAGATCCTGCGCGTCCTGGACGCGTTGCAGCTGTCGGCGAAGTACCGCGTCGCCACCCCGGTGAACTGGAAGCCAGGCGACGACACGGTAGTGCTGCCGTTCATCAGCGACGAAGAGGCCGAAGCGCTGTTCGCCGACCAGGGCGGGATGCGCAAGGTGCGCTCGTATCTCCGCTACGTGCGGGATCCCTCGCTGCGTTGCCTCTGATCGTCCTGCCTCTGCACCCTCGTACAGCCGCCGGGATGCGGTCTGACGGGCAAGCGCCAGCGGTGCAGGTCAGATCGCTCGCGTAGAACCACGCATCGGTCCATCAGCTCGGTTTCCCGCCGACTTCGCGAAATACACACGTCGCGTTCGCGTTGGCTCTGAGGCCTCGCTCCGCATCTCACGGGCGAAATCCGAACCACGCCATCGACAGGCCTGCGGCCGACGTCATCAGCAGCGCCGCGAGGAGCGCAACGGCACCGGTGAGTTCGGTCTCCTTCTTGTTCGTGACCAAATGATGGCTGAGGCCTTCGTATACGGCTCGCAGGGTGTCGGCCGAGTTGGCGCTGAAGTATTTGGCGCCCGTCATGCGGGCGATCTCCTTGAGCGTCTCCTCGTCGAGCTTGACTCGTATGCTCCAGCCGCGGAAGCTGATGACCGACCCCTCGGGCGTTCCGAGTCCGACCGTGTAGACCTTGACGCCGCGAGCGGCCGCCATCCGTGCGGCATCGAGGGGATCCCCGCCCATCGTTCGCTGACCGTCGCTGAGCAGGACGATCGCGCCGGACCGATAGCTTCCGGGCTCGACAGACGTCGGCAGTGACCGCTCGGAATGAGGCTTGTCCGAGAATCGGCTCGACGTGCGGGCATCGGTGAAGTGCTCCAGTTCGACGCTGTCCTGCGGGAACATGGCGGCCAGCGACAAGGCGATGCCGCCGTAGAGGTTCGTGCTTGGCCCGAGGGTGAGCCTTTCGATCGCATCCTCGACCTCCCGATGGTCGAGGGTCGGCCCCTGAGCCACGGCCGCCGAGCCGGCGAACGAAACGATTCCGATGCGAACCGTTTTCGGCATCGCCGCCACGAACGCTTTCGCGGCGCGCTGCGCCGCGTCGAGCCGGCTGGGCTGCACATCGGTGGCCCGCATGCTTGCCGACACATCGATTGCCAGGATCACTGTTTCTTCGAGGCCGGGCAGCGAAACGACGGCGGCGGGCCTGGCGATGGCGACGATCAGCGCTGCGATGCTGGCAAGGAGGATGGCGGGAGGAATATGGCGCCGGTAATTCGGCGGCCCCACTGCTTCCCGGATCATTGCCAGATTCGACACCCTGAGCGTCGCAAGCTTGCGACGCCGCAGCAGAAAGACGTAGCCGGCCACGAGCGCAGGCAATGCGAGCAGGAGCCACAGCACCTCGGGCCAGAAGAAAGTCATGGTTCTCGACCGTTTGCGCAAGGCGCCAGTCCGTCGCTCAGCCTACCCTCAATGCGCTCCTGTATCCGTGGTCTGCGTCCTTTCGAGTAGCTGGGACATCAGCGTCGTCGTGGCTCCTGGCGAGGCCCGCACCGACGATGGCGGCACGACGTCGAACTTCTTGCTGGCGGAGGCCATTGGCTGATGCTGACCCGGTTCCGTTCGTTTGTATACCTCCCAGCGTTGGCGCTTCGTCGGCGCATCCATCTTCGCCGTTTGCAGATATCGCAGCCTTGCTTCGGCGCGCTGCGACGAAGACAACTTGCTCCATTGGGTCATCCTTGCATGAATGCGATCCTGAGTCGCGGGCGACTTCGTCGGAAACTTCGACGCGATCGCGAGCCATCGCCGGCGTGCACCCTCACCCAACGTGGGCCATACCTGCTCGAGCGGTGCCAAAGCTTGTCGTTGCGCTGAGGACAGGCGTTGCCAAGAAGGGTCCTGGACGACTGCCACGGTTGGTACAGCGCCGGCCACATCGATCGCAGGCGCCGACGCAGCAACGTCAGCAACGGGGGGCGGTGCACCCGGCCGGCTTGGATCCGCGTCGTCGTGGGTCGCAAAGCGAACCAAGCCGAGTGCGGCGGCCAGCAGCCCGATCGCCCCCAACAAAGCGCGCCTGCTCGTGTGTTCGGGCCCGTTCATGCCAATCTCCTGACCACGTTGGCGAACCTTGGCCTATCCAGCCAAGCTCTGCGACTGAGACGGCGTTTCCCGCGGCGGGTTCCCGGATCTGTTTCCGGGCGGCGCGGCCGATCCCCCGCTCCCTCAGACGGGAGCCGCCGGCGTGCCACCCAGGCTTGCGCAGGCTCGGCGCAGGCGCGCGTTGGCGGCATCCGCGACCGTCTCGAGGCCCTCCTGGTCGACGACGGCCACCATGACCTGCGGATCGAGGAAGCCGACGACGATCGTTCCGTCGGCGGTTTCGCGCACGACGACGTTGCAAGGCAGCAGCAGGCCGATGTCGGGCTCGGCCTCGAGCGCCTGGTGGGCCAGCGGCGGATTGCATGCGCCGAGGATGCGATAGGGCGGCATTGCTGCGCCCAGCTTCTCGTGCATCGCCTTCTGCACGTCGATCTCGCTCAGCACGCCGAAGCCCTCGGCCTTTAGCGCGTCGATCACGCGGGTGCGCACAGCCTCGAACGGTTGCCCGCTCAGCGTTGTCGTGAATCCGTACATGTTCCGATCCTCATGAAATGGTGGTCGCCGTCTCGTCGTTGCGGTTCATCAGTCTCGTCACCCCCAGCGCCTTCAGCACGTACTTCTCGTACACCGGCTCGGACGACCCGGTCTTCATCTTGTAGAGGAAGTACTT
>DATIDZ010000354.1:0-2964 GCA_035456045.1 Caldimonas sp. | reverse complement strand
GACGTCGCTGAAATAGCCCAGGCGATCGACCCGATCGCGCGACAGCTTGATCTTGCGGCCGTCGTACCACGACGACTCGAACTGGCGGAACTCGCGCCGGATGACCTCGTCGCGCGTGCGCGTGTTGCCGGCGATGTTGATGCGGCGCACATAGACCCGCCGCTGCGGCTCGGCGACCAGCGTGACGACGACGCGGCCGTTGGCGCGGTCGATCTCGGGCCGCGAGTCGACCTTGGCGAAGGCATAGCCGAAGGTGCCGAAGCGCTCGACGAAGGCCCGGGTCGTCGCCGCCACCGCCTCGGCGCGGTACGGATCGCCGGGCCTGATCGACACCAGCGTCTTGAAGTCGTCTTCCTTGCCGAGATAGTCGCCCTCGAGCTTGACGCCGGTGACCGTGTACGGCTGGCCTTCCTTGACGTTGATGGTGATCGTGATGTCCTGCTTGTCGGGCGAGATCGTGACCTGCGTCGACTCGACGTCCATCTCGAGGTAGCCGCGGTTCTGGTAGTAGGCGCGCAGCGTCTCGAGGTCGGCGTTCAGCTTGGCGCGGGAGTAGCGGTCGCCCTTGAGGTAGAAGTTCAGCCAGCCGCCGTCGTTCAGCTCGAACAGCCCCTTCAGCGTGCCTTCCGAGAACGCCCGGTTGCCAGCGATGCGGATCTCGCGGATCTTGGCCGGATCGCCCTCGGTGATCGTGAACGTCACGTTGACGCGATTGCGCTCCTGCGGCGTCACCGTCGTGACGACCTCAGCGCCGTAGAGGCTGCGCGTCAGGTACTGGCGCTTGAGCTCCTGCTCGGCACGGTCGGCGAGCGCCTTGTCGAACGGCAGACCCTCGCCGATGCCGAAGTCCTTGAGCGACTTGACGAGGGCATCCTTCTCGAACTCCTTCATGCCGACGAAGTCGATGTTCGCAATGACGGCGCGCTCGTCGACGATGACGACGGCAACGCCGTTGTCGATGTCGATGCGGACGTCCTTGAAGAGGCCGGTCGCGAACAGCGCGCGCAGGGCGGCGGCGCCCTTCTCGTCGGTGTAGGTGTCGCCGATGCGGAACGGGAGTGCCGCGAAGACGGTGCCGGCGTCCGAGCGCTGCAGGCCCTCGACGCGGATGTCCTTCAGCACGAACGGCTCCACGGCGCGTGCGGCGCCGACCTGCAGGGCGACAGCCAGGGCGATGGCCGAAGGTGCGAACCGGACGAGAAGCGAACGACGGGGCGGGCGGGAGGACGAGGGGACGTGGAGATGCATGCAATCGGTCATTGGAGACCCAGCAGGCGGGCCATGTCGTTGTAGAGCGCCAGGGACATCATCATCAGCATGATGGCAACCCCGCCGCGCTGCAGCCTGTCGAGCCACAAGTCGGAGACCTGACGTCCCGTCACTGCCTCGAAAAGATAATACATGAGGTGTCCGCCATCGAGGACGGGCAGCGGCAGCAGGTTGAGCACGCCGAGGCTGACGCTGACGATGGCCAGGAAGCCGAGGTAGTACGCGAGGCCGAGGCGCACCGACTGGCCGGCGTAATCGGCGATCGTCACCGGCCCGCTCAGGTTCTTGAGCGATGCCTGGCCGATCAGCATCTTGCCGAGCATCTTCACCGTCAGCACCGACATCTGCCACGTTTGCGTCACGGCGCTGGTCAGCCCCTCGATCGGGCCGTAGCGCACCGAGACGAGCTCGGGCCGCCGACCCACTTCGGTCTCGAGGCGGCCGATGCGGCTGCCCTTGTCGAGGACGACGGCCGGCTTGACGACGATGTCGAGGCGCGCGGTGCCGCGCTCGACGCGCCACTGCATCGGCGTCGCCACGCCGGTCCTGCCGCTCTCGCGCGTCGCCGCGATGATCTGCGATGCGTCCTCGATGGGCACGCCGTCGATGGCGACGATCCGGTCGCCCGGCTTCAATCCCGACGCCGCCCCGGCCCCGCCGGCCTTGACGTCGCCGACGACGGGCTCGCTCCACGGATTGCCGAGGCCGATTCGCTGCATCGTCTTCGCGTCGACGTCGGCGCCGACCAGCGTCGACAACGCAAGGTGCGCGCGCCGCTGGCCGCGGCCGTCCCTGCCGCTGACGAGCAGGTCGATGTCTTCGCCGTGCAGCATCGCCTGCGTCACTTGCCAGCGCAGGTCGGTGAGCGAGCGGATGTCGCGCCATTCGCCGCCGTCCTGCGACCACGCGCGGACCCAGTCGCCGGCGCGCATGCCGGCCTTCTCGGCGACGCTGGCCGCCGCCGGCGGCCCGAGCACCGCCTTCGGCTCGTCGACGCCGATCCAGTGCGCCGCGGCGTACAGCGCGACGGCGAGCGCGAGGTTGGCGATCGGCCCCGCGGCGACGATCGCGGCGCGCTGCCAGAGCGGCTTGCGGTTGAAGGCGCGGCTCAGGTCGGCCGGTGCGACGTCGCCCTCGCGCTCGTCGAGCATGCGCACGTAGCCGCCGAACGGCAACGCGCAGACCACGAACTCGGTGCCGTCCGCCCACGGCTGGCGGCGCCACAGCACGCGGCCGAAGCCGACCGAGAAGCGCAGCACCTTGACGCCGCAGGCGACCGCGACGCGGTAGTGGCCGTACTCGTGGACGACGATCAGGACGCCGAGCGTGAGGAAGAAGGCGAGGATCGTGACCATCAGGGGTGGCCGAGCGGTGCCCGATCGCAGCGAGTGCCTCGAGCGCGGGTCGTCGGGATGTTCATCGCGCCAGGCTCCTCAGCAGCTCGCGGGCGCGGGCGCGCGCCTCGCCGTCGAGCGCAAGCAGCGACTCGAGCGAGTCGGCAGCGCCCGGCGCGGGCGACAGCGATTCGATGGTTCGGCAATTCACCGTGTGAATCCGGTCGAAGGAAACAGTTCCGGCGAGAAACGCCGCGACCGCCTCCTCGTTGGCGGCGTTGAGGACCGCCGTCGACCCCGGCGCGGCGCGCAGCGCCTCCCAGGCGAGCCCGAGGCCCGGGTAGAGGCGCAGGTCGGCCGG
>DATIDZ010000353.1:0-5375 GCA_035456045.1 Caldimonas sp. | reverse complement strand
GAGGAGCCAGGCCGCGCTCGCCAGCGCGCGGGCGAGGTCGGCGAGCGCCTGCCGATAGAAGTGCACGCGCGCGACGTCGTCCCGGCTCGGCGCGAGGCCGGCCAGCGCGCCCATCAGCGGCCCGCCCGAGAACGCGAACGCCACGAGCACGAACGACGCCCACGGCGAGACGCCGCCGGTCGCGAGCGCGAACGCGAGCAGGACGAGCGATGCGGGCGCGACGAGCGAGCGGCGCAGGTTGTCGAGCATCTTCCAGCGGTTGATCGCGCGCAGGCGCCAGCGCTTCGGGTGCCAGAGGAAGGTGAGCAGCTGCCAGTCGCCGCGCGTCCAGCGGTGCACGCGCGACGCGGCGACGTCGGCGTGGAACGGCGCGTCCTCGATGACGGTGATGTCGGTGACCGCGGCGCAACGGGCGACCGAGCCTTCGAGCAGGTCGTGGCTGAGGATGCGGTTCTGCGGCAGTCGGCCGCCGAGGACCGCGTGCATCGCGTGGACGTGGAGCAGGCCCTTGCCCGCATACGTGCCTTCGCCGAAGACGTCCTGGTAGACCTCGGAGCTCGCTGCGCTGTACGGATCGATTCCCGGCTGGCCGGCGAACAGCCAGTGGTAGAGCGTGACCTTGTCGGGCTCGGGCAGCGGCGTCGCGACGTGCGGCTGCAGGATCGCGTAGCCGCGCTCGACGCGCTTGCCGTCGGCCGACAGCTGCGGCAGGTTGTGCGGGTGGGCGGCGACGCCGACGAGCTCGCGCAGCCGCCCCGGCGGCAGCCGCGTGTCGCTGTCGAGGGTGACGACGTAGCGTGTTCCCGCGGCGACGGTCGAGGTGCGGCCGAGATCGAAGAACGGGCTCGGCCCGCCTTCGGCGAGCAGCGCGATCAGCTGCTCGAGCTTGCCGCGCTTGCGCTCCCAGCCGATCCAGCGTTCTTCGGTCGGCGAGAGGCGCCGCTCGCGATGCAGGACGATGAAGCGCGCGGGCTCGTCGGCCGACGACGGATAGAGCGCATTGAGGCGCTCGACCTCGGCGATCGCCGCGCCGAGGAGGGCGGCGTCGCCGGCGTCGGTCTTGCCTTCGCTGTCGGGCCAGTCGGTGACGAGCGCGAACTGCGCATGGCGCTCCGGATTCGCGAGGTAGTGCAGCTCGAGGTCGTGGGCAAGCTCGCGGCCGCTCTCGGGCGACGTCAGCATCGCCGGGATGGCGACCATCGTCCGGTGCTCCGGCGGAATTCCGCCGGCGAGGGCGAGACGCGGCAGTCGAACCGGCCGGATCGATTCGCTGATGAGGCGGTTGACGATCGCCACCACCGCTTCCGACGCCGGAAAGATCATCAGCAGCGTCGCCAGCGCGGCGAGCCAGGGCGTCGTCTGGCCGGCCGCGAAGACCGGGCTGTGACGGAACAGCATCCAGGCGACGAGAGCGACTGTGAGAACGCCGATCGCGCTCAGGTACGCGGGGAGGGCGGCGCGCTGCAGTCGCCGGTGCCGGGCGAGCGAGCGGTCGTCGGCGAGGCCGAGCGTGCGGCGCAGCTCGCCGCGTCCGGCGCCGCGCAGCCAGTAGTTGGCGACGGTGCGCGCGTCGACGTCGCCGCTGTCGGGCGACGACTCCGCGCCTCGCATCAGGCCGAGCAGCGTCGTCGCGACCTCTCGCTCGCTCTGTCCGCTCTTTCTCGCGAGCACCTCGACCGCGTGCAGCGTCTGGTCGCGCGTGTCGTCGCGCTCGGCGGCAAAGGCAGGCGAGGTCAGCATCAGCCGCGTCAGCACGCTGGTCGCGGCGACGATGTCGGGCCAGTCGGCGTCGCTGATCGAGCGGAGCGACGTGATCGCGTTGCTGACGCTCAGGTTGTCGGCGGCCTGCGCCGCGGGGACCCGGGTCTGGATCTCGGCGAGGTGCGGCGCGACGCGGTCGAGCCATTCGAAGAAGCGCGCGTTGGCCGGCGTTCGATGGTCTTGCAGCTGTTGCGCCATCTGCGCGAGGAACGATTCGCCCACGCCGCGCTGGTTGAGCAGCGCGAGGATCGCGTCGAGCTTGTCGAGGTCGTAGGTCTCGATGCGGTCGCAGCAGAGGTTGGCGATCTCGCGGGCAGCCTTGTTGGCCGCCGAGCGCTCGGCGAGGCGGCGCAGGTTCTCGAGCAGAACGACGCGCAGCGTCGTCGGCAGCGCCCAGAGCTCGCCGAGCGTGAGCTCGCGGATCTCCTCGTACGCGCGCAGGAAGTGGACCAGCAGGTCGTCGTCGAAGGCACTGTCGGTGTGCGCCACGAACGCCCAGGCGACGCCGTAGATGCGGGGCAGGCCCACGAGCGGCTCGTCCTTGAGGACGGGCAGGTCGCGGAAGTAGCGGCGGGGCAGGCCGTCCTTGATCTCGCGCGCCTGCGCTTCGATCAGGTGGAAGTTGTCGAGCAGCCATTCCGCCGCGGGGCTGACCTCGTAGCCCGAGGTCGCATAGCGCGCGATGTAGTGCTGCGCCTCGCGCAGGATCCGGATGTTCTCGCGCAGGCGCGGGAAGAACGCGCTCGAGCGCTTTCCGGCGAACTGCGCGGCGTGGGTTTCGGCGAGGCTGCGGCCGTGCTGTGCGAAGCGCTCCGGCCCGAAGATCTCGGAGCGGTTCGGCCGCTCGAGCGGGCCGCGCCTGGCGTCGAGGATCTCGCCCAGCTCGGCCGGCGCGTCGGGCACCAGCCGAAGCAGGTCGGGCGCTCTCATCCGATGGTCAGACGACCAGCGAGGCGACCCCGAAGACGAGGGCGACGATGACGGCGGTGGTCACGAATCGCGGTGCCACGAACGCGATCATCGCGTCGGCGGCGCACTGCAGGCGAAACATCCGGCCGCGCGAGCCGTTGCAGCGGTCGACATGCGCGCCGAGGGCCGACAGCTCCATCGGCGTCGTGTCGGCCGTGTCCGCGAACGACGCGGTCGCCCACGGACGGCGCGGTCCGGCTTCGGTGGGGGTGGCGATCGCTTCGGTGCTCATGGGTTCGGCTCGAGGGTGTCCGGTAAATATAGGAACGCTCGGTCGATCTGTCTGTCGGACGGCACATGCCGTGCTGTAGGAACTGTCCGACAGGGTGGGCGCGCCCGAGGCAGGGCTCTATCACCACGAGTCGAGTGCAAGATCCGGACCTCGGGTGGGGTCAAAAAAAAACGCGCCAAGGCGCGTTTTCAAAGACCCCACGGAGGGAGACCGGTCGGGTTCCGCGCGAAGCGGATCGACAAGGGGCCGTTGGGAGGTAACCGTCCGGGCTTCAGGGCAATCCGGATGCCTGGGTCGTTTGCGCGGCGGACGTTGCGCGCGGCGAGCCGCGGCGCCGGCGCGTCGACAGGCTGCCGAGCATGGCGACCCAGGACTCTGTCGGCAGCCGCCGCAAGGCGTGCACCGCGAGCTGCGGCAGGAGGCCGACGAAGAGGGCCGGCCGCAGGGCCCAGCGCCACGGCTTGGACAAGGCGAGCAAGGCGCCCACGCCCAGGGCGCCGAAGAGCAGGCCGAGCGGATTGCGCTCGGCGATCGGCTGGACGACCCGCCGCGACGCGTTCTCCGCCACGAGGGTCGCCGTCCGCAGCGGGTGCTCCTGCCACCAGCTCTCGAGCGTGTCCATGAAGAGCGCTGCGCCGGGCAGCGCGCGCGCGCGCTCGAGGAGCCGCTCGCCGAGGTCGCCGATGCGCGCACCCATCAGGGGCGGCTTGGGCGGCGGATGCACGATGTCCATCATCGCGCCGCGCAGACGCATGCGCGAGGCCGCCAGTCGGTCGAGCGCCGGGACCTCGTCGGCCGCCTGTTCAGCGGCCTTCCTGATCTCCTGCGCCGCTTCCTTGACGGCTTCTTTCTGCGGGCTCTCGGCGCGACTCGCGGGCGCTGCAGCGGACGCATTGACCGGGGTCGTGCGGGCGGGCCCGCTCGCCTCGACGTCGTCCGTGACCGTCGCGCCGCCGGGAGATGACATGACGGTGCTGCTCATGACGCGCTCACCTCTCGCAGCATCGCCATGTCGGCGTTGAGCTGCTGCTTGATGATGTCGAACGGCTTCTCGGTCGGCCGCGAGCGGGCGAAGAAGATGCAGCCGACGGCGATGACGAACGGCACGAGCGGCACCACGAACATCGCCCACGGCGCGGGGTAGTCCGAGGCCGGCACCGCCGCGCAGAAGAGCAGGGCGACGCCGACGAGCACCAGGCCGACACCGACCATGCAGAGCGCCGCGGCGTAGAGGACGATGCGCAGGATCAGCGAGGTCGAGACCTTGTTGACCTCCTCGCCGACCAGGGCGGCGTACGCCTCGACGTGGTCGCCGATGAGATGCGGCTCGGTTGCGGCAAGCCGCAGCAGGGGATGGATCATGGATTCGGCTCCAGTGCTGCGGCCGGGACTCAGTCGCGCGAGCGGCCGAGCATGCTGATGATGCCCATCAGCAGGGCGCCCGTCGCGGCGGCGATGAGCATGGCCTTGATCGGCTCGTCCTTGACGTAGGCGACCGTCATGTCCTGTGCCTGCAACGCACGCTCACGCAGCTGCTGCGACGTGTCTCGCACGGCTTCCATGCCGCGGCGGGCGGCGGCTTCCGCCTGCGAGGTCACCTTGTTCATCATCGGCCCGGCCTGGCTGCGCATCTCGTCGACCTTCTGCGAGAGGCGGTCGAGCGCCTGGTCTGCCGTGCGCTGCGTGGAGCGGATCGCCCCCTGCGCCGTGTCGGCGGCGCTATCGGCCATGTCCTGGTTCTGCTGGCCCATGGGCTTGTTGACGCTGGTGCTGCCGATCGTGTCCATCGTGTTTCCTTTGCTGGTGGGTGGCGGATTGCGCTTCTCGTGCCCGCAGGCCGGAAGAGACGACATCGACAGTGTGCTGTCGACGTCGAATTCGAACGATAGGTGCTGCGCGCGCGGGCCCGTCGGGGGAAGTTCCCCGGCCCGGTAGGACGTCACCGACAGCGTGGCGAGGCGTCGTCATGCTGCGGCCGCCAGGGGCACGTCGGCGCCCCCGTCCTGATCGTGATGGCCGTCGTCGCTCGCCGGCTGAGCCGGCAACGTCGCTTCGATCAGCGTGCCCTCGCCGGGCTTCGACGACAGCCGCATCGTGCCGCCCTCGGCCTCGACGCGGTAGCGCATGCCGAGCAAGCCGTGGCGCTCCAGGCGCGGCAGGTCGGTGTCGAAGCCGATGCCGTTGTCGCGGACCGAGACGACCGCGCCGCCGTCGGGCGCCCGGCTGAGCGTGACGACGACCTCGTTCGCCTTGGCGTACTTGACCACGTTGGTGAGCGCCTCCTGGACCAGGCGGTAGATGGTGAGCTGCGCCGCGGGGGTCACGTCGACCGGCTCGAGCCGATCGACGACCTTGATCTCGCTGCGCGCAGCGAACTCGCGCAACTGGATCTCGAGCGCCGCGACGAGGCCGA
>DATIDZ010000352.1:0-8705 GCA_035456045.1 Caldimonas sp. | reverse complement strand
TGACGCCGCGCTCGGGCGGCATGGAGTACGCGCGCGATCTGGCGCTGCAGATGGAGCGTGACGGCAAGGGCCTGGTGCTCGACCAGTTCGCCAACGAGGACAACCCGCGCATCCATTACGAGACCACCGGGCCGGAGATCTGGCGCGACACCGCGGGCCGCATCACCCACTTCGTCAGCGCGATGGGCACCACGGGCACCATCACCGGTGTGTCGCGCTATCTGAAGGAAAAGAACCCGGCGATTCGCATCATCGGTGCGCAACCGACCGAAGGCTCGCGCATTCCCGGCATCCGCAAGTGGCCGCAGGAATACCTGCCGAAGATCTACGACCCGAGCGGAATCGACGAGATGGTCTACGTCACCCAGGCCGATGCCGAGGAGTACGCCCGGCGCCTCGCGCGTGACGAGGGGCTGTTCGCCGGCATCTCGGCAGCAGGCGCATGCTGGGTGGCGATGCAGGTCGCACGCCAGGTCGAGCACGCGACGATCGTGTTCGTCGTCTGCGATCGCGGCGACCGCTATCTCTCCACCGGCGTCTTCCCCGCGTGAGCGGCTCGTCGACGCCATCCGGCATGTCGGGAGTGCCTGCGCGATGAAGCACGAAGTCCGCTTCTGCACGAACTGCGCACAGCCGCTCGAGTGGCTGTCGATGGAAGAAGACAGCGGGCCCAAATCGCGCCTGCGCTGCGCCGCCTGCGGCTATACGCACTGGAACAATCCGACGCCGGTGCTGGCGGCGGTGATCGAGCTGACCGATCGCGACGGCCGCGTGCTGCTGGCCCGCAACGCGGCGTGGAGCGGGCGCATGTTCGCGCTCATCACCGGCTTCATGGAGGCCGAGGAGTCGCCGGAGGAAGGCATCGCGCGCGAGGTGGTCGAGGAGACGTCGCTGCAGGTCGACGCGGTCAAGCTGATCGGCGTCTACGAATTTCGCCGCATGAACCAGGTGATCATCGCGTATCACGTGCTGGCGCACGGCGAGATCGTGCTCTCGCCGGAGCTCGCGGAATACAAGCTGATGGAGCCGGCGCAGATCAAGTGCTGGCCGGCGGGCACGGGCCGCGCCGTCGCCGACTGGCTGCGCTCGCGCGGTATCGAGCCGCAATGGATGGAGCTGCCGCCCGCGGCGTCCAGATCCTAGAATTCCGCACCCGTCAAGGACCGCCCGCCATGCAAGCGCAGAAAGAAATCGACACGCGCGGACTCAACTGCCCGCTTCCGATCCTCAAGGCGAAGAAGGCGCTCGCCGACATGACGAGCGGCGACGTGCTGAAGGTGGTGGCGACCGACCCTGGCTCGGTGCGCGACTTCCAGGCGTTCGCCCGCCAGACCGGCAACGAGCTCGTCGAGCAGACCAGCGCGAACGACGAGTTCGTGCACTACCTGCGCCGGCGCTAGAGCGACAGGCTCTTCAGGAAGGCCCGGAACTCGGGCCCCAGCTCCGGGTTCGCCAGCGCGAGCTCGACGTTGGCCTGCAGGAAGCCTTCCTTGCTGCCGCAGTCGTAGCGCCGGCCCTGGTAGCGGTACGCGAACACCTTCTCGTGCTTGAGCAGCCCGGCGATCCCGTCGGTGAGCTGGATCTCGCCGCCGACGCCGCGCGGCTGCGCGGCGATCTCGTCGAAGACGCGCGGCGTCAGCACGTAGCGGCCGGCGACGCCCAGGCGCGACGGGGCGACATCGGGCGCCGGCTTCTCGACGATCCGGTCGATGTCGACGAGCCGCTCGCCGACGGCACGCCCGCCGACGATCCCGTAGCGGCGCGTGTGCTCGGCCGGCACCTCCTGGACGGCGACGATCGAGGCGCCGCGCGCCGCGAACTGCTCGGCCATCTGCGCGAGCACGGGCGGCTGGCCGACCATGAGGTCGTCGGGCAGGAGCACCGCGAACGGGTGGTCGCCGACCACGTGGCGACCGCAGAGGACCGCGTGACCGAGGCCGAGCGCCTGCGCCTGGCGCACGAAGACGCACTCCATGTCGTCCGGCTTGACGGCGCGGACGGCGGCCAGCAGCTCCGCCTTGTTCGACTTCTCGAGCGCGTCTTCCAGCTCGAAGGTGCGGTCGAAGTGGTCCTCGATCGCCCGCTTGTGCCGGCTGGTGACGAAGATCATCTCGCGCACGCCGGCGGCATAGGCCTCCTCGACGGCGTACTGGACCAGCGGCTTGTCGACCACCGGCAGCATCTCCTTCGGCATGGCCTTGGTGGCGGGGAGGAAACGGGTGCCGAGGCCGGCCACCGGAAAGATCGCGTGTCGAAGGGTCATTTCTGGTCGTTCAGCTACTTACAATGCTGCGGAAGTCTTCAAGATTCTGGCACGCACGGTCGCTTCAGCCGGGAAAAGGAAACGCCTCAGGTGGACCTGCTCGTCATCGATCCGATCGACGCCGAGGTGATGCGCTGGCTCGCCTCCCGCCACCGTCTTCGCTTCGCCCCCGAGCTCGCCTTCGCCCCGCGCGAATTGCGCCGCGCGCTCTACAACGTCAGGGCAGCTATCGTGCCGTCGTCGGTGAGCATCGACGCCGAGACGCTCGATTTCGCCCCGGTGCTGAAGGCGGTGGGCCGGGTCAGCGCCGGCTCGGAGAACATCGACCTCGAGGCGTGCGAGCGCCGCCACGTCGAGGTCGTCCGCAGCGTCACGGCGAGCGCCCGCGCCGAGGCCGAGTTCGTCATCGGCGCCATGCTGTCGATGCTGCGCCGGGTGCCGGTCCGGGCTGCCGACGGCTCGGTCGCCGGGCGCGAGCTCGGCGGCGCGACGATCGGACTGGTCGGCATGCCGCCGTCGGCGCGAACGATCGCACAGCTGCTCGCGGCGTTCGGCGTCCGCATCCTCGGCTACGACCCCGCGCTCCACGCGACCGATCCGGCCTGGGGCGACTGGCAGGTGAGCCACGCGGGCCTGCGCGAGATCGTCGAGCGCGCCGACGTGCTGTGCGTCCAGCTCGACTACTTCAGCCGCTACCACGGCCTCCTCGGCGATCGCTTCCTTCCGCATTGCAAGCCGAACCAGGTGGTGGTCAGCACGGCGCATTCGCGCCTGTTCGACGAGCTTGCGCTGGCCACCGCGCTGAAGAGCGGGCGCATCGCCGCCGCGTGGCTCGACAGCGTCGAGCCGGGCGCGCTCGACCCGCATCGGCCGCTGCACGGCATCGAGACGCTGCAGGTGACGCCGCGCGTCGCCTCGACGACGCGCGAGTCGCGTCAGCGGAGCGCCTGGGCGGTAGCGCGGCGCATCGACGAGCTGCTCGAGGCGCCGGCGTCGGCGCCGGCCGACTTCAAGTCGACGATTCCAGGCGCGCTCGCTGATCTCGAAGCCGATTCGCTGTCGCCGTGAAGTCGGCGACCCGCTTCTTTTCCTGATCGACCACCGCCGCCGGCGCGCGCGCGACGAAGCTCTCGTTGGCGAGCCGGCTGGTCGCCTTGGCGATCTCGCCGGCGAGGCGATCGATCTCCTTGGTAAGGCGCGCCGTCTCGGCGGCGCGATCGATCTTCACGTGCAGCGCGAGCCGGGTCGCGCCGACGACGGCGACAGGTAAATCGCTCGAGGCATCGGCGAAGCCGGCGTCGTCGCCGAACATCGTCACTTCCGAGAGGCGGGCGAGCGACTTCAGCAGCGGCGTCGCCTGGCGCATGAAGTCGGCATCCCCGATCGCGTTCAGCGGCACGCGCTCGCCCGGCGGCAGGGTCATCTCGCTGCGCAGGTTGCGCGCGCTGCCGACGATCGCCTTCAGCTTGCCGATCCACTCGTCCGCCTGCGCGTCGACGCGCTCGAGCTGTGCCTTCGGATACGGCGCGCGGACGATGCCGTGCTCGGTGCCGTCGACCTTGCGACCGGCCACGACGGCGACGCGCTCCCAGAGCTCGGCGGTGATGAACGGCGTGATCGGGTGCAGCAGCCGCAGCACCGTCTCGAGGACGCGCAGCAGCGTCCGCCGCGTCGCGCGCTGCTCGGATTCGGCGCCGGACTGCAGCTGCACCTTGGCGATCTCGAGGTACCAGTCGCAGTACTCGTCCCAGACGAACGAGTAGACCGCCTGGGCGACGGCGTCGAGGCGGTATTCCGCGAACCCGTCGGCCACCGCGGCCTCGACGCGCTGCAGCTCGCCGGTGATCCAGCGATCGGCCTGCGAGAAGGTGAGGTAGTTGTGGAACGGCTGCCCGGGCGCGCACTCGGCCTTGGTGTGCTCGGCGAGGCCGCAGTCCTTGCCCTCGCAGTTCATCAGCACGAAGCGCGTCGCGTTCCAGAGCTTGTTGCAGAAGTTGCGGTAGCCCTCGCAGCGCTTCGAGTCGAAGTTGACGTTGCGGCCGAGGCTCGCGAGCGAGCAGAACGTGAAGCGAAGCGCATCGGCGCCGAAGCCGGGGATGCCGTTCGGGAACTCGGCGGCGGTGTCCTTCTTGACGCGCGGCGCGGTCTCCGGCCGGCGCAGGCCGGTCGCGCGCTTCTCGAGCAGCGGCTCGAGGGCGATGCCGTCGATCAGGTCGACCGGATCGAGGACGTTGCCCTCCGACTTGCTCATCCGCTTGCCTTGCGCGTCGCGCACGAGGCCGTGGATGTAGACGTCGTGGAACGGGACCTTGCCGGTGAAGTGCAAGGTCATCATGATCATTCGCGCGACCCAGAAGAAGATGATGTCGTAGCCGGTCACGAGCACCGACGACGGCAGGAACAGGCCGAGCTCCTTCGTCTCCTTCGGCCAGCCGAGCGAAGAGAACGGCACCAGCGCCGACGAGTACCAGGTGTCGAGCACGTCGGGATCGCGAGCGAGCGCTCCCGAATAGCCCGCAGCCTCCGCCCGGGCGCGCGCCTCGGCCTCGCTGCGCGCGACGAAGATCTCGCCGCCGTCGCCGTACCAGGCCGGGATCCGGTGCCCCCACCAGAGCTGGCGCGAGATCGTCCAGTCCTGGATGTTCTTCATCCACTGGTTGTACGTGTTGACCCACTGCGCTGGGTAGAACTTGACGGCGCCGGTCTCGACCGCGTCGATCGCCTTGCCGGCGATGCTCGTGCCGTCCTTGCCCGGCTTGGTCATCGCGACGAACCACTGGTCGGTGAGCATCGGCTCGACGACCTGGCCGGTGCGAACGCAGACCGGCACCGCGTGCTTGTGGGGCACCGCCTTCTCGAGGAAGTGCTGCGCCTCGAGGTCGCGCAGCACGGCCTTCCGCGCGTCGTAGCGGTCAAGCCCCTGGTACGCGGCGGGGCCGTTCTCGTTGATCTTCGCGTCGAGGGTGAAGATCGTGATCAGCGGAATGCCGTGTCGCAGCGCGCAGGCGTAGTCGTTGAAGTCGTGCGCGCCGGTGATCTTGACGCAGCCCGAGCCGAACTCGCGGTCGACGAAGTCGTCGGCGATGATCGGGATGCGCCGGTCGCAGAGCGGCAGGTCGACGAGCTTGCCGACGAGGTGCCTGTAGCGATCGTCGTCGGGATGGACCGCGAGGGCGCCGTCGGCGAGCATGGTCTCGGGCCGCGTCGTCGCGATGTGCATGCCCTTCATCGGCTGCCCGTTCGCGTCGGGCTGGGGGCCGTCGCTGAACGGATAGAGGATGTGCCACATCGTCCCGTCGCGCTCCTCGTTCTCGACCTCGAGGTCGGAGACGGCCGAGAGCAGCACCGGGTCCCAGTTGACGAGCCGCTTGCCGCGGTAGATGAGGCCTTCGTCGTAGAGCGAGACGAAGGTGTCGGTGACGACGGCCGAGAGCCGCTCGTCCATGGTGAAGTACTCGTACTTCCAGGCCACCGAATCGCCCATGCGGCGCATCTGGCGCGTGATCGTCGAGCCGCTCGTCTCCTTCCAGTCCCAGACCTGGTCGATGAACTTCTTGCGGCCGAGGTCGTGGCGGCTGAGGCCGGCGTCCTGCAGCTGGCGCTCGACGACGATCTGGGTCGCGATGCCGGCGTGGTCGGTGCCGGGCACCCAGAGCGTGTTCGCGCCTTTCATGCGCTCGTGGCGAACCAGCGCATCCATGATCGTGTGCTGGAACGCGTGCCCCATGTGCAGCGTGCCGGTGACGTTCGGCGGCGGCAGCTGGATGCAGAACGAGGGCTTCGCCGGGTCGAGCGTCGGCTCGTAGACGCCGCTTTCCTCCCACAGCGGGCCCCAGTGCGCCTCGATCGCCGCGGGGTCGAACGACTTGGCGAGTTCGCGCGGGCTCATCGGTCGGGAACGAGGATGCCGCGGTTGGCGGGCGCTGAGCCGTCGCCGAGGAGGAACAGCGAGTAGACGCGGCCCGATTCGAGCGTCGCGGTCGGGTCGAAGTAGAACGTCATCGCGCCGATCCTGGCCTCGAGGCGCGCCAGCCCCGCGCTCGACGCGACCTGGGTGTAGCCCGACGCCTGGGCGGGCGCGGCGCCGCTGCCGATCAGCACGTTGTTGAGCGTCAAGGTCGCGGTGCCGGTCGCGCCGTTCAGGCCGTTGACGAGGCGCAGCTTCACCGGCCGCACGGTGCTCGACGACGACGTGTTGTCGTCGGGGAGAAGCGTCGCCGTCGCCGCCGACGCCGTGAGCAGGACGGTCAGATCGGCGCCCGGCGCTGCGGTGAGCGACGGCGCCGTCGTCACCGCCTGACCGTTCACGGTGACGCTGACCGGCCCGGCCGGGACGAGCACGTACGGGCCGACGTTCGGCGACGGCAGGCCGGCCGAGATCGCCGTGCCGTTCACGGCGACGTCGACCGTCCCCGCGACGCTCGTCGCCACGCGCGCGCGCGCCGACACGTTGAGCGCCTGCGTCGCGGCGCCTTGCTGGTCGAGGACGATCGCGTTCAGCAGGTAGCCGCCGGCGCCGGGCGAGAGGATGACGGTGACGATCCTCTTCTCGCTCAGGACGAACGACGGGATCTCGAGCCGCACGTCGCTCTTGTCGCCGGTGCTCGTCACGCAGAGGTGGTAGGCGGTCCCCGACGAGGCGAGCTCGCTGTAGCCGGCCTGCAGGCCGGAGACGGCCGTCGCTGTCGGCGCCGCGGCCGAAGTGGCGAGCGTGCTGCAGGCCGCGGTGATCAGGAAGACGTCGACCTGGTCCGCGGTCGCGGTCGCGGTGTTGAAGACGCGGAACTTCGCCTTGCCGCGGCCGGGGTCGCCTTCCTCGTCGTCGAGGATCGTCGCCGAGACCGTCCCGCCGTTGTTGTAGGCGACGAGGGTCTTGTGCTTGTCGGCGACGAACGCCGTGCTCGTCGTCAGCAGCGTCGCGGCGTTGCCGGACTGGCGGAGGTCGAGCGAATACGTGTCGGCTCTTCGCAGGACGTAGTCGCTGCCGGTCGCCAGCGGGATGCCGGCGATGGCGGCGTCGTTGTCGATCAGCAGGTCGAGCGCGCCGAGCCCGGTCGTCGCGTTGACGAGCCGGATCCGGCCCTGGTTGCCGAGCAGGCCGCCGCCGCACGCGGTGAGCGCGGCCGCCAGGCCGGCGACGAGCCATCGAGTCGTTGTCTTCATCGCGCTCCTACATCAGCAGATGCTCGCCGGCATTGTCGCCGCCGAGGATCACGTAGTTCACCTTGCGGATGTCGGCGAGGCGGGTCCCTCCGGCGTACGAGATCGAGCTCTGCACGTCTTCCTTCATCTCGCGCAGCGTGTCGGCGAGCCTGCCCTTGATCGGCTCGAGGATGCGCTTGCCCTCGACGTGCTTGTACTCGCCCTTGTTGAAGTCGGACGCGCTGCCGTAGTACTCCTTGAAGAGCTTGCCGTCGACCTCGACCGTCCGGCCCGGCGACTCCTCGTGGCCGGCGAAGAGCGACCCGATCATCACCATGCAGGCGCCGAAGCGCACGCTCTTGGCGATGTCGCCGTGGTCGCGGATGCCGCCGTCGGCGATGATGGGCTTGGTCGCGACGCGTGCGCACCACTTGAGCGCGGAGAGCTGCCAGCCGCCGGTGCCGAAGCCGGTCTTGAGCTTGGTGATGCAGACCTTGCCCGGGCCGACGCCGACCTTCGTCGCGTCGGCGCCCCAGTTCTCGAGGTCGATCACCGCCTCGGGCGTCGCGACGTTGCCGGCGATCACGAACGCCTTCGGCAGCTTGGTCTTGATGTGCTCGATCATCCGGTGCACGGTGTCGGCGTGGCCGTGGGCGATGTCGATCGTGATGTAGTCGGCGCCGACGCCCTCGGCGGCCAGCTGATCGATCACCGCATAGTCGGCCGACTTGACGCCCGAGCTGATCGAGACGATCAAGCCCTTGTCGCGCATCCGGCGCGCATAGGCGACGCTGTCCAGATCGAAGCGGTGCATCACGTAGAAGTAGCCGTTGGCGGCGAGCCACTCGGTGATCGGCTCGTCGACGACGGTCTTCATGTTCGCCGGAACGACCGGCAGCTCGAAGCGGCGCGGCCCGAAATCCTGGCCCGCATCGCACTCCGAGCGGCTCTCGACCCGGCACTTGCGCGGCAGCAGCAAGACGTTGTCGTAGTCGAAGATTTCCATGGCTCGGCCCGCGCAAAAAAGGGCGCCTCCAGGGGCGCCCGTTGCCGCATTCTACGGAAAGCCGGCGACGTCGCGCTCCTAGAATGGACAAGTGAATCACTCCGCAATCGTCGATCGACCTTCGCGGCTGCTCGAGGGCCTGAACCCCGAGCAGCTCGCCGCCGTGACGCTGCCGGCCGAGCCAGCGCTGATCCTTGCCGGCGCCGGCTCGGGCAAGACCCGCGTCCTGACCACGCGCGTCGCCTGGCTGATCCAGACCGGGCAGCTCTCGCCCGGCGGCGTGATGGCGGTGAC
>DATIDZ010000351.1:0-5765 GCA_035456045.1 Caldimonas sp. | reverse complement strand
CGAGCTCGGCTACCCGGCGCGCTCCCGGATCGATGCGCTGAGGAAGGCCTTGATCGCGGCGGCGCGCGGCGTTCCAGGCGTGGCCAACGTCAGCGTCAACGTGACGTCGAAGATCGTCGCGCACGCGGTGCAGCGCGGCGTCCAGCTGCTGCCCAGCATCAAGAACATCGTCGCGGTGGCCTCGGGCAAGGGCGGCGTCGGCAAGAGCACGACCGCGGTGAACCTCGCGCTCGCGCTCGCCGCCGAAGGGGCGCGGGTCGGCATCCTCGACGCCGACATCTACGGCCCGAGCCAGCCGATGATGATGGGCATCGACGGCCGGCCGGAGTCGAGCGACGGCAAGACGATGGAGCCGATGGAGAACTACGGCGTCCAGGTGATGTCGATCGGCTTCCTCGTCGAGCAGGACAACCCGATGATCTGGCGCGGTCCGATGGTCACGCAGGCGCTCGAGCAGCTGCTGCGCCAGACCAACTGGGCCGACCTCGACTACCTCGTCGTCGACCTGCCGCCGGGCACCGGCGACATCCAGCTCACGCTCTCGCAGCGGGTTCCGCTGACGGGCGCGGTGATCGTCACGACGCCGCAGGACATCGCCCTGATCGATGCCCGGAAGGGCATCAAGATGTTCGAGAAGGTCGGCGTGCCGATCCTCGGCATCGTCGAGAACATGGCCGTGCACGTGTGCGAGAAGTGCGGCCACGTCGAGCACATCTTCGGCGAGGAGGGCGGCAAGCGCCTCGCCGCGGAGTACAAGATGGATTACCTCGGCGCGCTGCCGCTCAACCTGTCGATCCGCGTCCAGGCCGACAGCGGCCGGCCGACGGTCGTGAGCGACCCCGACGGCGAGATCGCCGGCCTCTACAAGCGCGTCGCGCGCCAGGTCGCCGTCAAGATCGCCGAGCGCAGCAAGGACTTCTCGTCGAAGTTCCCGACCATCGCGATCTCGAAGAACACGTGAACGAGGCGCCGCATCGCCAGCCGCGACCCGCGATCCGCGTCGCGGTGGTGATGGACCGCGAGCGCGCGCCCAACCGCTGGCAGGATTGGCGCTTCACGATCGCCGAGGTGGTCGCCGACGAGGACGTCTTCGGCGCCGAGCGCCGTGTCCTGCGCGACGACGGCAACGTGCGGCGGACGCTATATCCGGGGTTCAGGCTCGAGCTGCACGCCGACCAGGCCGACGGCTACTACCTCAACCTCAGCTCGGGTGCGCCGGTGTGGTTCGTCGTCTGGCGGATCGACGACGACGACCCGTCGCTCGCCTGGCCGGAAACCGTAAGCGTCTCGTACACCGAGGCGGGGCGCTGGCTCGACGCGCAGGAGCGCGTCGACAACGTGCCGCTGCAGCCCGATCTCGTCGCCTGGCTCCAGGCCTACACCGACGAGCACTACCGGCCGGAAGTGAAGAAGCCGCGGCGGCGGCCGCAGTCGTTCGTGACGCCGTCGGAGCGCAAGTGATGGCCGGCGACGGCTTCGTTTCGCGCTGGACACGACGCAAGGCGGAGGCGCGAGCCGGCGCGGTCGCGCCCGACGCGGCGCCTGCGTCGTCGCCGCTCGACGCCCGGGTCGAGCTGCCGTTGCCGACGCCGCCCGCCGCGTCCGAGCCGGCCGCGCCGACGGCGGGTGCGGCGCCAGCGCCGGCCGCCGCGCCCCTGCCGACGCTCGACGACGTCGCCCGGCTGACGAAGGACTCGGACTTCTCGCCGTTCGTCGCGCGCAACGTCGACGCCGACGTCCGCAACGCGGCGATGAAGAAGCTCTTCAGCGATCCCCACTTCAACGTGATGGACGGGCTCGACACCTACATCGACGACTACGGCAAGGCCGATCCGATTCCGCTCTCGATGCTGCGCCGGATGAACCAATCGGCCACGCTCGGACTCTTCGACAAGGAGGTCGATCCCGGCGTCTCCGGGTCGGCGCCGCCGGCGCCGTCGGCGCAGGCTTGTCCCGATGGTGGCGGGCCGGCCGCGGTGGCACAGTCTCCGGCACCGCCGCCGCTTCCATCCGATACCGAACCCGCTCCCGACCCCCGCACCGATGACGACCCTGATCTGCAACTGCAACCAGACGATGCCGATCGACGGGCCGGCGCTGGCCCGAGCCCTCGGGACTGACGCGGACGGCGCGGACGCGGTCCACTCGCTGCTCTGCCGGCGCGAGGCCGGCGCCTTCCAGCGCGCCGCCAAGGACAGCGCCGACCTGCTTGTCGCGTGCACCCAGGAGAGCCGCCTGTTTCTCGAGCTGGCGAGCGCGACCGAAGGTGCGCCGTCTCCGGCAGAGCGGCCGATCCGCTTCGTCAACATCCGGGAGAGCGGCGGCTGGTCGAGGGACGCGGCGACGTCGATGCCGAAGATGGCGGCGCTGATCGCGGCCGCGCAGCTCCCGCCGCCGGCGCCGGTGGGGACCGTGTCGTACGCGTCGGCGGGGCGCGTCCTCGTGATCGGCGGCGCCGATCGTGCCGAGCGCGCCGCCGCGCTGCTCGCCGACGTCCTCGACGTCAGCCTGCTGCTGCCGCGCGCCGGCGGCACCCTGGCGCAGGCGCGGGCGACGCCGGTCCACACCGGCACGCCGACGCGGATCGCGGGCTGGCTCGGCGCCTTCGAGGTGACGTGGACGCGCACCAATCCGATCGATGCCGACCTGTGCACGCGCTGCAACGCGTGCATCGAGGTCTGTCCCGAGCAGGCGATCGACTTCAGCTACCAGATCGATCTCGCCAGGTGCACCGGCCATCGCGAGTGCGTGCGTGCGTGCGGCGTTGCTGCCGCGATCGACTTCGAGCGTGCCGCCGAAGAGCAGAGCGAGCGGTTCGACCTCGTCCTCGACCTGCAGGTGGTGCCGCAGATCGCGCTGCACCAGCCGCCGCAGGGCTACTTCCACGCCGCCGACGACAGCGCGCTGTTCGCCGCCGTGCTGCGCCTGCGCGACAGCGCCGGCGAGTTCGAGAAGCCGAAGTTCTTCGACTACCGCCAGAAGATCTGCGCGCACACGCGCAACGGCCAGATCGGCTGCACCGCGTGCATCGACGTCTGCTCGGCGGCGGCGATCCGCAGCGATGCGCAGACCAAGGGCAGGACCGGGGCGGGCGGCATCGTCGTCGAGCCGCACCTGTGCGTCGGCTGCGGCGCCTGCACGACGGTGTGCCCGAGCGGCGCGCTGACCTACGCTACGCCGCGCCCGCACGAGCTCGGGACGCGCATCCGCACGATGCTCGCGACGTACGCGCGCGCGGGCGGACGCGATGCCGCGTTGCTGATCCACAGCGAGGACGCCGGCGCCGGCGCGATCGAGGCGCTCGGGCGCGCCGCGCGCATCGATCGCGGCCTGCACGGCGTGTCGGCGCGCGTGCTGCCGCTCGACGTCCGCCACACGGCCTCGGTCGGCATCGACCTCTGGCTCGCCGCGATCGCCTACGGCGCCGCGCAGGTCTGGGTGCTCGTGACGCACGAGGAAGCGCCCGAGTACCGCGAGGCGATCGACGCGCAGATGAAGGTCGCGCAGGCGATCCTCACGGGTCTCGGCTTCGCCGGCGAGCACTTCCGCATCGTCGGCGGCGGCGAGGTCGCGCGTTCGCACGAGCGCGAGTCGTGGTCGGGCCCGGCGCCGGCCGCCACCGCTCCCTCGGCGCGGCGACCTGCGGTGACGGATCCGGCGCTGCTGCGCTTCGACGCCGCGCTGCGCCGCCCGGCAGCGACGACCGTTCGTCGCGCCGCGACCTTCGCCGTCCAGCCCGACAAGCGGACGACGCTCGATCTCGTCTTCGAGCACCTGCTGCGCGAAGCGCCGACCCCAGCCGACGTCGTCGCGCTGCCTGCGCCGGCCAAAGCGCCGACCCCGTTCGGCGCGATCGCCGTCGACAAGGGCACGTGCACGTTGTGCCTGGCGTGCGTGGGCGCGTGCCCCGAGGGCGCGCTCGTCGACCATCCCGATTCGCCGCGCCTCAGCTTCATCGAGAAGAACTGCGTCCAGTGCGGCCTGTGCGCGAGCACCTGCCCCGAGGACGCGATCACGCTCGTGCCGCGCCTGCTGCTCGCCGACGGCGGCAAGGCGCGCCGGCAGCCGCGCGTCCTCAACGAAGCCGAGCCGTTCCGCTGCGTGCGCTGCGCCAAGCCGTTCGGCACGCTGCGCGCGATCGAGTCGATGGTCGCCAAGCTGGCCGGTCACTCCATGTTCCAGGGCCGCGCCGCCGAGCGATTGCAGATGTGCGGCGACTGCCGCGTCATCGACCTGCACAGCGACCCGGGCGAAGTGAGGATCACCGAGCTGTGAGCGGCGACCCCCGCGTCCGGCCGGTGGCGTTCGCGGCCGGCGCAGACGACGCCGAGGAGCTGGCGCGGGCCGAGGTCTACGGCCTGCTCGCCGCGCTCTTCTACGCGCCGCCCGACGCATCGATGCTCGGCCAGTTCCGGGTCGCCGTCACCGAGGCGCCGGTCGCGGGCGCATTCCTCGAAACGAGCTGGGGCGAGCTCGTCGCGGCGGCGCGCCGCCTCGACGCGATGCGAATCGCGGCCGAGTTCGACACGCTCTTCCAGGGCGTCGGCAAGCCCGAGGTGTTTCTCTACGGCTCGTTCTACCTCGCCGGCAAGCTCAACGAGAAGCCGCTGGTCGCGGTGCGCCAGAGCCTGCGCGAGCTCGGCCTCGCGCGCAGCGACACGATCAACGAGACCGAGGACCACATCGCCAGCCTGTGCGAGGTGATGCGCTACCTGATCGCCGGCGACGACGCGGGGACGAGCAACCTGACGACGCAGCGTCGCTTCTTCGACGCGCATCTGCGCGGCTGGGTCGATTCGTTGTGCGGCGCGATCGAGGCGCATCCCGACGCCGACTTCTACGCCGCGCTGGCGCGCTTCACGCGGGACTTTTTCGCGGTCGAGGCGCAGGCGTTCGACCTGCTCGATTTTTGAGCACCCTGCCTCGGCGTTGCTGCGTGGCGCGCGCGCCGCCGACGCTCGTAATACCCGGTATACATGCCCCCTGTTTCGCTGCTAGATTCGTCTGATGCTCGCCGCTTGGCGCGGCGGTCTGCCGATGTCGCGAGACGTCGCCGAGCGTTGTGTTGTCAGGAGTCACCGTCATGAAAAACTCGTCCCTTCCAACTCCGCCGAGCGACTCGTCCGACTCCCAAGGTTTGCGCACCGGACGTCGTCGTCTCGTCGTCGGCGCCAGCGTCGCTGCCGGCGCCGCGATCGCAGCGACGGCCTTGCAGCGCAAGGTCCAGACCGTCGCGCCGGCCGTCGCCGCGGACACTGCCGCGACTCCTGCACAAGGCTATCGGCTGACCGACCACGTGCGTCGCTACTACGAAACGACGCGCTCCTGAGCGGCGGAGGAAGACCATGCTGTTGACGCGAAAGATCTCATCCCAGGGCGTCGCCGGCGGCGGCGCGGTCGCCTCCTCCGCGCTCGTCGCGAGCCTTGCGCGCGGCGTTCGTCGCGCCGTGCCGACGATGGACCGGCGCGCGTTCCTGCGCCGCTCCGGGCTCGGCGTCGGCGTCGGTCTCGCCGCCTCGCAGCTCACGCTGGTCAAGAAGGCGCAGGCGGCCGATCCCGCAGCGGCGCCCGACAAGTCGCTCGTGGTCCGTCGCACGGTGTGCTCGCACTGCTCGGTCGGCTGCGCCGTCGACGCGGTGGTGGAGAACGGGGTCTGGGTCCGCCAGGAGCCGGTGTTCGACTCGCCGCTCAACCTCGGCTCGCATTGCGCGAAGGGCGCGGCGCTGCGCGAGCACGGCCACGGCGAGTACCGGCTCAAGACGCCG
>DATIDZ010000350.1:0-8365 GCA_035456045.1 Caldimonas sp. | reverse complement strand
CCGGCCCGACCTCGGCGCTCGGCATCCCGACCAAGAACGGCATCGCCCTGTGGCCGACGTCGATCGCGGGCGAGAAGCTCAATGTCATCGTCCTCGACGACGCGACCGACCCGACCAAGGCGGTGCAGAACACGCGCAAGTTCCTCAACGAGGACCATGTCGACGTGATCGTCGGCTCGGTCGCAACGCCGGTCGCCGCGGCGATGGCCGACGTCTGCGCCGAAGGCAAGACCGTGCAGCTGATGCTCTCGCCGGTGAACCTGCCCGAGGGCCGCGGCGCGTGGTCGTTCCGGATGCCGCAGTCGACGGCGGTGATGGCGATTCCGATCGTCGAGCACTGGAAGAAGACCGGCGTCAAGACCTACGGCTTCCTCGGCTATGCCGACGCCTACGGCGAGGCGTGGCTGACCGACATCAAGCCGCTCGCCGAGAAGGCCGGCATCAAGCTGGTCGACGTCGAACGCTTCGCGCGCAGCGACACCGCGGTGACCGGCCAGGCGCTCAAGCTCGTCCAGGCCAACCCCGACGCGATCCTCGTCGTCGCTTCGGGCAGCGGCTCGGCGATGCCGCACAAGGGGCTGGTCGAGCGCGGCTACCCGAAGGCCAAGATCTACCAGACGCATGGCGCGGCGACGATGGACCTGATCCGCATCGGCGGCGCCGACGTCGAAGGCTCGTTCGTCTCGTCCGGCCCGGCGGTCGTCGCCGAGAAGCTGCCCGAGGGCAACGCCAGCAAGGCGCTCGGCATGCAGTTCAAGAGCCAGTTCGAGGCGGCCAACGGCAAGGGCTCGGCGAACCAGTTCGCGGCGCATGCGTTCGACGTCGTCCTCGTCCTGCAGAAGGCGGTGCCGATCGCGCTGAAGAAGGGCAAGCCCGGAACGCCGGAGTTCCGCGCCGCGCTCAAGGACGCGTTCGAGACGATGGGCCGCACGCCGGTCTCGCAGGGCGTCCTCCAGTGGACCGCGACCGATCACTTCGGCTACACGCCCGAGACCGGCGTCCTGCTCAAGGTCGCGAACGGCGACTGGCAAGTCGTTCCCTGACCGTCCGCGTATCGTCGCGGCGAGCCGTTCCTCCAACGCTCGCCGCCCCCTCGCATGGACTTCTCCACCGCCGGCATCCTCCTGCTCGACGGCGTCACGAACGGCGCGGTCTACGGCTTGCTGGCGCTCGCGACGGTGCTGGTGTTCGCGGTCACCCGCGTCATCTTCATCCCGCAGGGCGAGTTCGTCGCCTACGGCGCGCTCACGCTCGCGCTGCTGCAGCTCGGCAAGGTGCCCGGAACGATCTGGCTGCTGCTCGCGCTCGCGGCGGTCGCGGCGCTGCTCGACCTCGTCGACGCGGTCCGGCGCGGCCTGCCGCCGGCCGCGATCGCGCGCGGACTCGTCCGCACGCTGATCGCGCCGGTCGTCGTCGCCGGGGTCACGTGGTGGGCCGCGCCGCTCAAGCTGCACCTCCTCGCGCAGAGCGCGCTCACGCTGGCGATCGTCACGCTGCTCGGTCCGCTCGTCTACCGGCTCGCCTATCAGCGCCTCGCCGACGCGACCGTGCTCGTGCTGCTGATCGTCTCGGTGGGCGTCCACTTCGCGCTCACCGGCCTCGGCCTCGTCTTCTTCGGCGCCGAGGGCTTCCGCAACCCGAGCTTCTGGGACGCGCGCTTCTCCGCCGGGCCGCTCATGCTGTCCGGCCAGACGATCTTCATCTTCGTCGCGGCGATCGCGCTCATCGTCGGCCTCTGGCTCTTCTTCGGGCGCACGCTGCGCGGCAAGGCGCTGCGCGCGACCGCGGTCAACCGCCTCGGCGCCCGCCTGATGGGGATCTCGACGTCGGGCGCCGGCAAGCTGAGCTTCGGCCTGGCCGCCTTCATGGGCGCGCTCTCCGGCCTCCTGATCGGCCCGACGACGACGATCTTCTACGACTCCGGCTTCCTGATCGGCCTGAAGGGCTTCGTCGCCGCGATCTTCGGCGGCCTGGCGAGCTACCCGGCCGCTGCGCTCGGCGCGATCCTGGTCGGCGTGCTCGAGAGCTTCAGCTCGTTCTACGCGAGCGCGTTCAAGGAAGTGATCGTCTTCACGCTGATCCTTCCCGTGCTCCTGTGGCGCTCGTTCCAGCACGGCCACGGCGACGAGGAGGAGCAGTGAGCCTGCGTCGCGTCGCGCTCGTCGTGTTCGTCGTCGCGCTGGCGCTCGTGCCGGTGCTGACACCGGCGAGCAGCGAGTTCCTGATCACGCAGGCGAACTACATCGGCCTGTACACGCTGGTCGTGATCGGCCTCGTGCTGCTCACCGGCATCGCCGGCCTCACCTCGTTCGGCCAGGCCGCCTTCGTCGGCATGGGCGCGTACACGGCGGCGTACCTCACGCTGAGCCACGGCGTGTCGCCCTGGCTCACGGTCTGGATCGGCCTGGCGATCACCGCGCTCGCCGCGCTGGTGCTCGCGTGGGTGACGCTGCGCATGTCGGGCCACTACCTGCCGCTCGCGACCATCGCCTGGGGCTTGAGCCTGTTCTACCTGCTCGGCAACCTCGACTTCCTCGGCAAGTACGACGGCCTGCTCGGCATCCCGGCGCTCTCGTTCTTCGGCGTGCCGCTGAGCAGCGGGCGCAGCTTCTTCTACCTGCTCTGGACGATCGTCGTCGTCGCCGCCGTCGCGATCACGCACCTGCTCGACTCGCGCGCCGGCCGCGCCCTGCGTGCGGTCAAGGGCGGAGCGACGATGCCCGAGGCGATGGGCATCGACACCTTCCGCGTCAAGGTGACGGCGTTCGTCCTCGCGGCCTTGCTGGCGAGCATCTCCGGGTGGCTGTTCGCGCACTTCCAGCGCACCGTCAACCCGTCGCCGTTCGGCCTCAACATGGGCATCGAGTACCTCTTCATGGCGGTGCTCGGCGGCGTCGGCTACGTGTGGGGCGCGCTGGTCGGCGCCGGCGTCGTCCAGATCCTGAAGGACCAGCTGCAGGTCCTCCTGCCGAGGCTGATGGGCACGAGCGGCAACTACGAGATCATCGTCTTCGGCGTCCTGCTCGTGCTCATGCTCCAGTACGCGCGCGACGGCATCTGGGCGTTCGTCGACGCGGCGCTGCCGCGGGTGCGCCGCAAGGTCGACTGGGCCGATGCGGCGCCGCTGCCGGAGCGGCCGCGGCCGCCGCACGACGAGGTCGTCCTCGACGTGCGCGCGGTGAGGAAGGAATTCGGCGGGCTGGTCGCCGTCAACGACGTCAGCTTCCAGGTGCGCGCCGGCGAGATCCTCGGCCTGATCGGCCCGAACGGTGCCGGCAAGTCGACGACCTTCAACCTCGTCACCGGGGTGCTGCCGGCGACGCGCGGCGAGGTCCTCCTGCTCGGCCAGCGCATCGACGCGCTACCGTCGCGCGACATCGCGCGGCGCGGCGTGGCACGCACCTTCCAGCACGTCAAGATGATCGGCGCGATGACCGTGCTCGAGAACGTCGCACTCGGCGCGCACCTGCGCGGCCGGCACGGCGTCCCGGCGGCGATGCTGCGCACCGACCGCGCCGAGGAGCGCCGGCTGATGAAGGAGGCCGAGCGCCAGCTGCAGCGCATCGGCATGGGCGAGCTGATGCACGAGCAGGCCGGCAACCTCGCCCTCGGCCAGCAGCGCCTGATGGAGATCGCCCGCGCGCTGGCCGCCGATCCGACGCTGCTGCTGCTCGACGAGCCGGCCGCCGGCCTGCGCCTGAAGGAAAAGGAGGGCCTCGCCGCGGTGCTGCGCCAGCTGCGCGACGAGGGACTCTCGATCCTGCTCGTCGAGCACGACATGGACCTCGTCATGGGCCTCGTCGATCGGGTCGTGGTGATGGAGTTCGGCACCAAGCTGATCGAGGGGACGCCCGAGGAAGTCCAGGCCTCTCCCGCGGTCCGCGCGGCCTACCTCGGCACCGAGCACTAGGGGCAGGCGATGGCCGAGCTGCTCCTCAACGTCCACGACCTGCACGCCGGCTACGGCCGCGCCGAGGTGCTGCACGGCCTGACCCTGACGGCGCGCGCGGGCAAGGTCATCACCGTCATCGGACCGAACGGCGCCGGCAAGTCGACCTTGCTCAACGCGCTGATGGGCGTCCTGCCGGCGCGCGGCACGGTCGAGTACGACGGCGCGCCGATCGCCCTGCGCTCGCTCGAGGAGCGCGTGATGCTCGGCATGGCGCTCGTGCCCGAGACGCGCGCGCTGTTCGGGGCGATGTCGGTCGAGGACAACCTGCTGCTCGGCGCCTACCGGCAGGTTCGCCTCGGCCAGAAGGACAGCGCCCGCTCGCTCGACGAGGTCTTCGCGCTCTTCCCGCGCCTGCGCGAGCGGCGCGCGCAGCTCGCGGGAACGCTCTCGGGCGGCGAGCGGCAGATGCTCGCGGTCGGCCGCGCGCTGATGGGCAGGCCGCGCCTGCTCATGCTCGACGAGCCGAGCCTCGGCCTCGCGCCGCTCGTCGTGCGCGACATCTTCGCGACAATCGCGGCGCTGCGCGCGACGGGCGTGACGATCCTGCTCGTCGAGCAGAACGCGCGCGCCGCGCTCGAGGTCGCCGACTACGGCTACGTGCTCGAGATGGGCGAGATCGCGCTCGAGGGTCCCGCCGACGACCTCGCGCGCGACCCGCGCGTCATCGAGACCTACCTCGGCGCGTCGCGCAAGAAGTCGGGCGCCTGAGCGCTGCCGAGGCTCGCCGTCGTCGCCACGGGCGCATCGCGCAGCGCAGGAAAGACGTCGGCGAGCGGGCGGGTCTCGGGCAGCACATAGACGACGCCACCCTTGGCAAAGCTCGGCCACGCGACGCTGGCGAAGAAGGCCGCGGGCACGTTGATGCAGCCGTAGGAGATGCGGTGCTCTGCCGGGTCGGCCGATTGGAGCCGCTCGAGGCGGCGCTCGCTCTTCACGTTGGCGCGCACGCTGTGCATCGAGACGGCGGCGTCGTAGTCGACCCAGATCACGTGTTCGCCGCCCAGGTTCTCGCCGGGCTCGACGGCGAAGCGACCCGCCGGCGTCGTCCGTTCCTCGGGACGGACGGCGGCGACGGGCTTGTCGCCCACGCCGGGCGCCGAGTCGTCGCCGCGCGTCAGGCCGAGCAGGATCGGCGAGGCGCCGATCAGGCGGCCGGTCGGCGCGAAGACATACAGCCTGGCCTGTACCTTGTCGACGACGGCGAAGGGCTGATGGCCGTGATCGGCGCTGGCCACCGCCCAGTCGGCGACGCGGTGGACGTCGGCGCGGGCGATGGCCGAGCCGAAGTCGGCGCTGCGGGGCCGTTCCGGCACCGGCTTCGCGGCCGACTGCAGGGCCGTTCCCGGCCGCTCGTGATGCGCCTCGAGCCAGGCGTGGAAGCCCCAGCCGCTCGCGAGCACCGCGAGCAAGCCGCTCAAGGCGAGCGGTGCGAGCCGCCCGCGTGCCGGCGAGGTTGCGGGTGTTTCAGCCATGTCGATCGTCTCCCCCTTCGGGGCGCGTGGCAATCCGCGCGCCGCCCCCGCGGGTCGACGTCTAGTGGCCGCCCCAGACGTCGTCGGCCACCTCGACGATCAGGCGCAGCTTGGCGCGCTGGGCCTCGACCGCGATGTCGTTGCCGTGAACGGTGCTCGAGAAGCCGCACTGCGGCGACAGGCACAGCTGATCCAGCGGCACGTACTTCGCGGCCTCGTCGATGCGCCGCTTGAGGTCGTCCTTCGACTCGAGCTGGCCGAGCTTGGTGGTCACGAGGCCGAGGACGACGGTCTTGCCCTTGGGCAGGAAGCGCAGCGGCTTGAAATCGCCCGAGCGCGCATCGTCGTACTCGAGGAAGTAGCCGTCGACGCCCATCTCCGAGAGCAGCGCCTCGGCCACCGGCTCGTAGCCGCCCTGCGCCGCCCAGGTGCTCTTGAAGTTGCCGCGGCACAGGTGCACGGCGAGCGTCATGCCGGCGGGCTTCTGCGCGACGACGCGGTTGATGAACGAGGCATAGCGGTGCGGCAGCTCGTCGGGGTCGTCGCCGCGCGACCGTGCCGCCTCGCGCATCTTGTCGTCGCAGAGGTAGGCGAGGTTGGTGTCGTCCATCTGGACGTAGGTGCAGCCGGCCGCCGCCAGCGAGCGCAGCTCGTCGCCGTAGGCGGTGGCGACGTCCTGGTAGAACGGCTCGAGGTCGGGATAGTGCTCGCGGCTGATGCCTGCGCGGCCGCCGCGGAAGTGCAGCATCGTCGGCGACGGAATCGTCACCTTCGGCGTGTGACCGGCGCTGACCCTGGACTTCAGGTACTCGAAGTCGGCGCGCTGGATGTCCTTCACGTGGCGCACCTTGTCGACGACGCGCATGACCGGGGGCGCGAGCTCTTCGCTGCCGTCGGGCTTCCTGATCGTCACCGGGATGTCGGTCTTGACGCCGCCGAGCTGCTCGAGGAAATCGATGTGGAAATAGGTGCGGCGGAACTCGCCGTCGGTGACGCTTCTGAGGCCGACCTCCTCCTGGAACCTGACGATCTCGGCGATCGCGTCGTCCTCGACGGCGCGCAGCGCCTCGGGAGTGATCTCGCCGCGTGCCTTCTTCTCGCGCGCCTCGAGCAGGCGCTTGGGCCGAAGAAAGCTGCCGACGTGGTCGGCGCGGAACGGTGGATGGGTGCGGGTCGTCATGTCGTCTCTTCCGGTGCCAGGCGTTGAGCGGAGCCCATCATAGGCAAGCCCCGGCGTGCCGTTAACGAATGTCCCGATGGGCGGTGCGGGGTCGCAGCGACACAATGACGGATCGTCGAAATCGAAGGACCGCCATGAATCGCCGTCAAGCCATTTGCTCCGCCCTCGCGCTCGCGGCGGCTGCCGCGTCGACGGCGGCAACGGCGCAGGCGCAGGGCACCGCCCCGTTCAAGATCGGCTTCATCCTGCCCATGACCGGCCAGTCGGCGTCGACCGGCAAGCAGATCGAGGGCGCCATCAAGCTGTGGCAGGCGCAGAACGGGACGACCGTCGCCGGCCGCAAGGTCGAGGTCGTCGTCAAGGACGACGCCGGCGTCGCCGACACGACGCGCCGCATCGCGCAGGAGATGGTCGTCAACGACAAGGTCGACGTCCTCGCGGGATTCGGCCTGACGCCGCTCGCCCTCGCGACGGCGCCGATCGCGACGCAGAGCAAGACGCCGATGGTGGTCACGGCGGCAGCGACCTCGATCATCACGGCGCAGTCGCCCTACATCGTGCGCACCAGCTTCACCCTGCCGCAGGTGACGGTGCCGATCGCCGACTGGGCGGCCAAGCACGGCATCAAGAAGGTCGTCACCTTCGTCGCCGACTACGGCCCCGGCCTCGACGCCGAGAAGTTCTTCAAGAGCCAGTTCCAGCTCAACGGCGGTCAGATCGTCGGCGAGATCCGCTCGCCGCTGCGCAGCCCCGACTTCGCGCCGTTCCTGCAGAAGGTGGCCGACCTCAAGCCCGACGCGGTGTTCTGCTTCCTGCCGTCGGGGCAGGGCGCTGCGTTCATGAAGCAGTTCGGCGAGCGCGGCCTCGACAAGTCGGGCATCAAGCTGATCGCGACCGGCGATGTCACCGACGACGACCAGCTCAACGACATGGGCGACGTCGCGCTCGGCGTCGTCAACTCGCATCACTACTCCGCGGCGCATCCCTCGCCGGCCAACAAGAAGTTCGTGCAGGCGTTCGAGGCCCAGAACAAGTTCCGGCCCAACTTCATGGCCGTCGCCGGCTACGACGGCATGCGCGTGATCTACAGCGCCCTGGCCGCGACGAAGGGCGCCGGCGGTGGCGACGCCCTGCTCGCGGCGATGAAGGGCCAGGTCTTCGAGAGCCCGCGCGGACAGGTCCTGATCGACGCGCAGACGCGCGACATCGTCCAGGACGTCTACATCAGGAAGGTCGAGCGGCAGAACGGCCAGCTCTGGAACGTCGAGTTCGACGTCCAGAAGGCCGTGAAGGATCCCGCCAAGACCAAGTAGCGCGAGTCGCTCGTGCGGCAGCGCACGTGCTCGCGTGCCGCGAGGAGCGCGTCAGCGCTCGACGACGACGACGTGTGCCTGGATCTTGGCGTCGACCGGCCCGGCGCCGAAGCGGCGCTCGATCGCGGCGGCCGCGACGTCGGTCGCCTCGCCGAGGCGCGCTGCGTCGCGCGCCTCGATCTCGCTGCGCAGCGGCGAGCCCTGGCAGTACGCGATCGCCGGATGGCGCGCGGTCGGCGCCCGGCTCCTCGCCGCGACCGTCTCGATGCGAGCGGCCTTGCCGAAGCCGCCGGCGCGCAGGTCGCGCTCGATCGTCGCGCGGTCGTGGTAGCCGTGCGGCACGCGTGCCATGAAGCGCGGCGGGTCGGACGGAAAGATCGTCGCCAACGCGTTGGTCACGACGTCGGCGATTTCGTTGTCCTCGATCCGGTCCCAGGCGTTGAAGACG
>DATIDZ010000349.1:0-12584 GCA_035456045.1 Caldimonas sp. | reverse complement strand
GCACCGCCCACGACCCGCTCGCCAGCAGTCGCGCGGCTTCGGCGATCGATTGCGGACGCTCGAAACGATGGAGCATTGTGCGAAGCCCTTGCCGGGCGCGAACCGACCCGATGAATGAAGTGTTTACTTCATTGGCGACTCAATCTAGCATGGGACGGCCGATTTGCAAAGCATGCCGCTGAAGAGTTCCGCCGCCCCGATGCCCGCCGCGCGCGACCCCGTCCAGACGCAGCGGCGCATCCTGCGGGCGGCCCGCAACGAGTTCATGCACCACGGCTACAGCGGCGCGCGCATCGAGCGCATCTCGCGCGCGGCCCGGTCGAGCGACCGGATGATCTATTACTATTTCGCGAGCAAGGAGGCGCTCTACCTCCAGGTGCTCGAGGGCGTCTACAGCGAGCTCGGCGAAGCGGAGAGCGAGCTCATCCTCGACCCGGGCCGGCCGGTCGAGGCGCTCGAGCAGCTGATCGCGTTCACCTGGCGCTACTACGTCGAGCACCCGGAGTTCGTCGCCCTGCTGAGCAACGAGAACCTGCAGCGCGGCCGCCATATCACCAAGTCGGTGAAGGTCAAGCTGCTGTCGCGGCCGGTGCTCGACATTTTGGGGACAATACTGGCCGAGGGCGTGCGCCAGAAGGTGTTCCGGCCCGACCTCGACGTCAAGAAGGTGTACCTGACGCTCGCCGCGCTCGGGTACTTCTATCTCTCCAACCGATACACGCTGTCGAGCTTCCTCGGCGTCGACCTCATGCGGCCCGCGGAATGCGACGCCTGGCTCGCGGAGATCCAGCGCGTCGTGATGGCGGCGGTGTCCGCACCGGCGGCGCAGGCGAAGACCAACAAACTGAAAGCGGTGAATGGCGGCTTACGAGGTTGAGAAGGTCCTGACGGTCCACCACTGGAACGAGTCGCTCTTCACGTTCACGTGCACGCGCGGCAAGAGCCTGCGCTTCGAGAGCGGCCATTTCGTGATGGTCGGCATCATCGTCGACGGCAGGCCTCTGATGCGCGCGTATTCGATCGCGAGCGCGCATTACGCGGAGCACCTCGAGTTCTTCAGCATCAAGGTGCCGAACGGCCCGCTGACGTCGCGGCTGCAGCACATGAAGGTCGGCGACGACGTGCTGGTGGGCAGGAAGCCGACCGGCACGCTGGTCATCACCGACCTTCTGCCCGGCACGAACCTCTACCTGTTCGCGACGGGCACGGGACTGGCACCGTTCATGAGCATCATCCGCGACCCCGACACCTACGAGCGCTTCGAGAAGATCATCCTCGTGCACGGCGTGCGCAAGATCGACGAGCTCGCCTACGCCGACCTCATCGCCCACGAGCTGCCGCGCCACGACGTCCTCGGCGAGATGGTGCGCGACCAGCTCATCTACTATCCGACGGTCACGCGCGAGCCGTTCAAGCACCAGGGCCGGCTCACCGACCTGATCGCGAGCGGCAAGCTGTGCAAGGACATCGGCTTCCCGCAGATCGACCCCAAGACCGACCGCGCCATGATCTGCGGCGGGCCCGCGATGCTGAAGGACATGCGCGGCGTGCTCGATGCCGCCGGCTTCACGATCTCCGCGGGCATCGGCCAGGCCGGCGACTACGTCATCGAGCGGGCGTTCGTCGAGAAGTAGCCGAGCGCCCGCGCGCACGGGCGCGACACGCGCGCGGGGGTTTCAAAGCGCCGCGTCGCTTCGTATCATCTGTTCGAGCGATGCGAGCCTCTGCTGGCCGGTCGACACTGGCGAAGCGGAACGCCTGCGCATGTCGGCGGAAGGAGCGATGTCATGGGTTCGTTCTCGATCTGGCATTGGCTGATCGTCGCTGTCGTCCTGCTCCTGATCTTCGGCCTCAGGCGGCCGGCTGTCGCGAAAGCGGCGACTTCGAACGACGGGTTGTCGTCCAGCTGGGCCCTGCCGCTGCCGCGCGGCGACCTCGACACGTATTCGCGCGCCGAACGGCTGCGCGACGACCTGGCGAAGCGCTGGCGAGCGATCGCCGCGGCCAGCGGCGCAGAGCTCACGACCTACGAGTCGTATGGCAGCAGCGGCACCGTCTGGCTCCGGCTGGAGCTGCGCAAGCCCGACCCCGCGCACCCGGAACTGAGCCTGCGCTCGGTCATCGCCGTCACGATCGACCGCTTCGACTTCCATCGCTTCGAGCATGTGCTGCGCATCGAGGTCGGACGCGGTCCGTATCGCCGAACCGTCAACGGCCTGACCGAGCTGACGGACGACGACATGCGCGCGTTGACGGCCTTCGCCACGGGGGCGACGGCGACGTTCCCCCGGCTGCGCTCGAAGGCCTTGCGCCAGCTCGGATGGCAGCTGTGGCGGCCGGCCAACCGCATCACCCGGATCCGGCGCGACCGGCTGATCACGAGCATCAACGTCGTCGGCGTGTTGCTGCTCGTCGCCGGCATCGTCAGCCTCATGGGGCAGCTCGATGCCAGCGCCGAAAGCTGCGCGATCGACGGGCAGTGCCCGGATGCTTCGTTCGGCATGCTGGCCGTGCTCCTGGGCATCGGCGCCCTGGCGACGTCCCTCGCGATCGTGCGGCGACGCTGCACGCTCGTCCTCAACACGGGCAAGCCGAGCATCGACCCGCGCTCGCTGGTGCGAATGGACTCGTGGCAGGTCACGCTGACCGGACTGGGCGCGCGGCAGAAGAGCGTCCTCGAGGCGATCCTCAACGACCTCACGCAGCGCCAGCCCCCGGGGGTGACGATGCGCTCGGAGTGGATCGGGTACGCCTCCGTCGACAACAAGGTGGAGCGTGAGCAGGTCGTCCTGACCTTCCGCCGAGCCATCGCCTTCCTCCGCCTGGAGTCCTATGGCACGGCGCTGTACCTGGGCTGGGACAGCCACATCAACGCCGGCGTCTGGACCGAGCAGGACATCGGCCGCGGCATCGACCGCGTCAGCCGCCAGCCCGTTGTCGCCCGCCGCGTCGTCCAGGGCTGGCAAGGGCCGACCGAATACGACGTCAGCGACGTCAGCTTCATCACCGAATGGCTCCACGCCTGCATCGTCCGGGTGCTGAAGCAGCAGCTGGCCGAGTACCGGATCGACCAGGAGATCGACTTCACGATCCAGCGCGAGTCGCGCGCCGATGCGCTGAAGAGCACCCGGCCGGAGGCGGAGAAGAAGGCTTCTCGCTTCGGCGCCGGGCTGGTCAAGCGAACCGCCTGAGCGGTCCGTTCGGGCGCGACGGCGATGTACGCGGCGCGCTTCGAGCTCGAGACGGGCACGTGGTCGGTGTGCGCGGGACGGGTCAAGCCGGGAACCTCGTCACACCTGCCGCGGCCGGTCGCAGCGGCGCTCGCGTCCGGGCGCTTGCGCCAGCTCGCGGTGCGCTACCGATTCGACACCGACGGCGTGCGGGTCGAGCTGCTCGTGCCCTGGGACGACGCGGAGTCGCTGCCGGCACTGCAGGCGGAGCTCGCTCTCGTCCCGGGCATCGACTGGTGCCGGAGCGCCGCCGAGTTCGACGCGATGACCGACGACCTCGGTCCCCACCAGCGCTGGCTCGACACCAGCGAATTCAGCGTCAACGGCCTGCGCTGTCCGGTCGAGGCGAGCTGGATTCCCGACGCGGCGCTGTTCCGGCGCCTGGCCGGCCAGGCCCACTTCACGCACCAGATCAACATCGCCCACCGGCCGCCCGTCGGCGAGGAGCAGCGGCTGTTGCGCAAGCACCTGGCGCGGCTCGACGTCCTCGCCGACGACGACGACTGGCCGGCCGGCAAGCTCGAGGCGCAACGGCGCCTGATCGAACGCCGGCTCGAAAGCCCGTGGCTCGTCGACGAGCTGATCGCGTGCGACAGCGAATCCGACTGCGAACGACTGTCGGCGGGCCTGCACGACCGCCTGGTCGTGCAAGGGGGCGCGGCGCTGGCGATGAGTGCGGCGCAGTCGGGCCGCTTCGACGAGCTGGCGATCACCGGCCTCGACTCCAGCCACTTCGTGACCCATGACGCCGTGGCGGTCGCGGGGCGGAGCATCGCGGCGGCGACGCTCTGGGCCCTGCTCGAGCCGCGCGACGGATCGTCGCCGGCCGACGTCAAGGTCCACGACGCCTTCCTCAGCCACGCGTTCGCCGACGCCGCGACAGCGCAGCGGCTGTGCGCACTCCTCGAGGCGGGCGGGATGCGCTGCTGGATCGCGCCGCGCGACATCGCCGCCGGTCGCCACTACGCCGAGGTCATCGACGACGCGCTGCGCCAGTCGCGCGGCATCGTCCTGCTGATGTCGCCCGCCGGCATGGCGTCGGAGCATGTCCTGCGCGAGCTGGAACGGGCCGTGCACTACCGCTTGCGGGTGCTGCCGGTGCGGCTGGCGCCGCTGGAACCGCTCGGCGCGTTCAGCTACCTGCTCAGCGGCTGCCAGTGGACCGACGCCCTGCCCGGCAGCGACGAGCAGGGCTGGTCGCGGCGGGTGCTCGACGGGCTCGTGCGCGAGCTGCCCGCGCCCTGACGGCGAGGCCGCCAGCCTAGGCGTTCGCGCGCTTCGACAGCAACGCGTTGGCGACCCGCGACACGGGCTTGCGCCCGAGGACCCCCGAGATGAACGCGGCCGCGTCGACGACGCCGTCGAGCGAGACGCCGGTGTCGATGCCGAGGCCGTCGAGCAGGAACAGGACGTCTTCGGTGGCGACGTTGCCGGTGGCGCCCTTCGCGTACGGGCAGCCGCCGAGGCCGGCGACGCTGGCATCGAAGACGGCGATCCCGACCTCGAGGCTCGCGTAGACGTTGCCGATCGCCTGGCCGTAGGTGTCGTGGAAATGACCGCTCACCTCGGCCAGCGGGTAGTGCCTGAGCGCCCGCTCCATCGCCGCCTGCACGCGCCGCGGCGTGCCGACGCCGATCGTGTCGCAGATGGCGCAGTGGTCGACGCCGATCTCCCGGATCAGCTTCACGACGCGCTCGACCTCGTCGGCGCCGACCTCGCCCTGGTAGGGGCAGCCGAGCGCGACCGACACCGCGCCGCGCACCTTGATGCCCTGGCCGTGCGCGGCCGCGACGACCGGGCGGAAGCGCTCGATGCTCTCCCCGATCGAGCAGTTGATGTTCTTGTGGCTGAACGCCTCGGTGGCCGCGGCGAAGACGGCGATCTCGTCGGGCCACTGGGCGCGTGGCATCGACAGCGCGGCGTCGAGCCCCTTCATGTTCGGGATGAGGACCGAGTAGCGGACGCCGGGCTTCCTCTCGATGCCGCCGAGCACGGCGCTGTTGTCGGCCATCTGCGGCACCCACTTCGGGCTGACGAAGCTGGTGACCTCGATCTCGCGCAGGCCGGTCGCCTGCAGGCGGTGCACGAGCTCGATCTTGACCGCCGCATCGACGGTCTGCTTCTCGTTCTGCAGTCCGTCGCGCGGACCGACCTCGACGAGGGTGACGCGAGAAGGGATCATGGCGAGCCTCCGTACCGCTATTCGACCGCCGCGGCGTAGCCCCCGCGCATGCGCCGCATCACTCCGGCGATGAAGCGCCAGAGCACCCAGACGACGACGAGCGACACGACGACCACCATCGCGAGCACCACCAGCGCGACGACCGGGTGCGCCCACGACAGCCACAGCATCACCGGGACGGCGCCGTCGCCGAGCAGCGAGAGCGCGATGTTCGAGAACGGCTCGGGCGAGGTGTTGGCCGAGGCGCGCGTCGTCATCTTGGCGGCGTGGCTGGTCGCCGCGAGCGTGCCACCCATCAGCGCCGCGGCCGTCACCCAGCTCGCCTGGTCGCCGCCGAAGACGGCGGCCGCGAGCGCCGCGCCGGCGGGGATGCGAACGAAGGTGTGGATCGCGTCCCAGACGCTGTCGAGACCCGGGATCTTGTCGACGAAGAACTCGACGAACAGCATCAGGCCGCTGGCGCCGAGGACGATCGGGTTCGAGAGCACGTGCAGGTCGCCGGGCAGGCTGATCCAGCCGAGCCAGCCGGCGAGGCCGGTGAGGAAGACGACGGCGTAGAGGCGCAGGCCGCTCGCCCAGCCGAGCGCGGCGGCGATGGCGACGAGCTGAGTGAGGTCGAGGTTCATCGTCGCGTGGCGTCTCAGGATTTCGCTGGCAACAACCAGGCCGGCGGGCGCTTGTCGAGAAAGCTCTGGATGCCCTCGCGGCCTTCCGCGCTGGCGCGGATGTCGGCGATGCGGCGCGCGGTGTCGGCGCGCAGCTCGGCGCTGATCTCGCGGCCGGCGACGTCGCGGACGAGCTGCTTGCAGGCCCGCGTCGCCATCGGCCCGTTGGCGACGATCGCGGTCGCGAAGCGGGCGACGACCTCGTCGATCGCCGCCGCCGTGCACACCTCGTGCGCGAAGCCCATCGCCTTCGCTTCGGCGGCGCCGAAGCGCTCCGCGGTGACGAAGTAGCGACGCGCCGCCTGCTCGCCCATGGCGCGGACGACGTACGGGCTGATCGTCGCCGGCAGCAGGCCGAGGCGCGCTTCGCTGAGCGAGAACGTCACCGCATCGGCGACGACCCGGATGTCGCACACCGAGGCCAGGCCGAGGCCGCCGGCATAGCAGTCGCCGTGGATTCGCGCGATCACCGGGACGGGGCAGCTGTACATCGACCACAGCATCTCGGCGAGGGAGGCGGCGTCGGCGTGGTTCTGCGCCCAGGTGTAGTCGGCGGCTTCGCGCATGAAGGCGAGATCGGCGCCGGCGCAGAACGCCTTGCCGCTGCCGCCGAGGACGATCGCGCGCACGCCGTCGTCGCCGGCGAGCGCGCCGAAGGCCGCCGCGAGCTCGCGGATCAGCACGCCGTTGAGGGCATTGCGGACGTCCGGGCGATCGAGCCAGACGCGCGCCACCGCCCCATCGCGTTCGATCCGCAGCACATCGCTCATGTCGTCGGTCCTCGCCTCTCGGCCTGCAGCATCGCCACCCAGTCCAGCACGGGGCAAGGGTAGCCCATCGCCGTGATCGCCGCGGTGACCTGGCCGCGGTGGTGGGTGGCGTGGTTGAAGACGTGGCCGAGCGTCGGCGCGAACGGCAGCGACTGTGCGACGCCCTTTGTCGTCGTGTAGTCGAGCGTGCCGGCGAAGCGCCCGTCATCGAGCGCCGCGATCAGCGCCTGCCAGCGCGGCACGGCGGCGAGCAGGCGATCGCGCAGCGCGGTCCGGTCGCTCTCGAGCTCGACGTCGAGGGCGACCCGGTTCGAGACGCCCGCGGCGAAGCGCGGAAACCAGACCTCGTGCTCGGCGACGAGCAGGTGGTTCATCGTGCCGTGCACGCTCTTGAAGAAGAGCCCGACGTCCTTGCGGTAGTCCGCATCGTCGAGCCGCTCGACGTGCTCGTAGAGCCGGGTCGTCGCCCAGACGTGGTACCGGGCGAGCGAGGCGAAATAGGCGCGCAGCCCCGTCGGCGCCGTGCCTGCGTCGTCAGTAGCGCTTGGCTGCTTCATCGAGCATCACCTCCGTCGCTCCGCCGCCGATGGCGAGGATGCGCGCATCGCGCCACAGCCTCTCGATCACCGTGCCGCGCATGTAGCCCATGCCGCCGTGGAACTGCTGGCAGCCCTGCACGACCTCGTTGACCAGCTCGCCGGTCAGCGCCTTCAGCATCGACACGTCCTGGACGACGTCGTGTCCCTGGGTCACGCGCCAGGCGCAGTGGTACAGGTAGGCGCGCGCCGCCCGGACCTTGGCGTCGAGCATCGCCAGGCGCTGGCGAACGACCTGCTTGTCGAACAGCGGCGCGCCGAACGCCATGCGGTCGCGCACGTGGGCGAGCGTCGCCTGCAGGGCCTGCGTGCACTGACCGACCGCCATCGCGGCCAGCGCGATGCGCTCGGTCTGGAAGTTCTTCATCACCGAGTAGAAGCCGCGGTTCTCCTCGCCGAGCAGGTTGGCGGCGGGAATGCGGCAATCGGCAAACACCAGCTCGGCGGTGTCCGACGAGCGCCAGCCCCCCTTGTCGAGGCTTCGGCCCACGGAGAAGCCGGGCGTCCCCTTCCCGACTGCGAACATCGACATCGCGTGCCGGCCCGAGCCGGTCTTGGCCGCAACGAAATACAGGTCGGCGTGGACGCCGTTGGTGATGAAGAGCTTCGTGCCGTTCAGGATCCACTCGCTGCCGTCGGCCGATCGCGTCGCCGTCGTGCGGATGCCGGCGACGTCGGAGCCCGCGCCGGGCTCGGTGATCGCGACCGCCGTGATCGTCGTGCCTGCCGTGATGCCGCGCATCCAGCGCGACTTCTGCGCCGCGCTGCCGGCGTGATGCAGGTGCGGGCTCGCCATGTCGGTGTGGACGAGCACCGTGATGACGAAGCCGCCGAAGGTCGATTGCGACAGCGCCTCGGCGAAGACGAGGTTGGTGAGCGCGTCGGCCCCGGCGCCGCCGTGCTCCTCGTCGTACATCAGGCCCAGCAGGCCGGCGTCGCCGAGCTTCCTCAGGACCTCGCGCGGCGTCATGCCGGCGTCTTCCCAGGCGAGCGCGTGCGGCTCGACCTCGCGCGCGACGAAGCGCGCCACCTGCTCGCGCAGCAGCTCGTGCTCCGGCGTGAGATAGATGCTGTCCATTCGGGAAATCGGGGTCGGTTCAGGCGAAGAGCATCGCCTCGCTCCAGCCCAGCGCGCGCAGGTCGTCGACCCGCAAGTGCGCCTCGCTCGGCATCAGGAACTCGTCGAGCTGAGGGGGCCGGACCGGCGTGCCGGCGAGCATCGCGTGCGCCTGGCCGCGATGGTGCACCTGGTGGTTGATCAGATGGGCGACGACGTGGCCGCGGCGCTCGCGCTGGATGCGTCCCTCGCCGCGTTCCATCTCGACGATGTCGTCGAGCATCGGCGCTTGCAGCGCGTCGACGTGGGCGATGAAGCGCTCGTCCGAGGCCGCCTGCGCCGCCGCGATCGTCTCGAGCGGCACGCCGGACGGTGCGTCGCGCCAGATCCTTTCCGCGCCGCGCTCACCGTACAGCGCGGCGAGGTAGTAGAGGTCGACGGCGAGGATGTGCTCGAGCGTCTTCGCCAGGCTCGGAAAGAAGTTCGTCCGCGTCGCCTCGTAGTCGTCGCGCGAGAGCGCAGCCATCGCCGCGTGCAGGCGATGGTTGGCGAGCCGGTTCGCGCGCGCCTGCGTGCGCAGGAAGGCCAGCAGCTCCATGACGCTCCCTTCAGAACGGGCCGGCGGACAGCCAGCGCTCGATCTGGTCGCGCCGGTCGTTGCCCCAGAACGGCTCGCCGTCGATGATGAAGAAGGGCGCGCCGAAGACGCCCTGCCCGATCGCGTCGTCGCACGCCGACTTGAGGCGGCTCTTCCAGAACGGCTCGCTCCACACGCGCTCGGCCTCCGCCGCATCGAGGCCGAACTCGGTCACGAGCGCCCGGAGGTGCTCGACGTTCGACAGGTCGACCGTGCCGCGCGTGAAGTAGGCGCGCAGCCCGTGGCGCGCCCAGTCGGCGGCGCGCTTGCGGTCGCTTTCTTCGAGCCACCAGAACACGCGCGCCGCGTTCTGCGTCGGGACCGGGAACTTCTCCGGCACCGTGAAGGGCACCCCGGCGAAGCGCGCCGAGCGCGCGAAGTCGTGCAGCGAGTACTCGCGCTTGATCGGATGGCTGACCGGGCTCTTCAGCTCCGCCGCCTGGAACGTGACGCCGAGGAGGACCGCGTGCCAGCGCACCGTCCGGCCGTGGCGGGCGGCGAGGGCCTCGATCCACTCGGAGGCGATGTACGAGTACGGCGACGAGAAGTCGAAGTAGAAATCGACCGGACGGGCCTCTTTCATCATGCGGATCGACACGCTGCGGGAGGACGGGCGCCGATTGTGGTTTATCGCCGTTCATCCGTGCAGATGCCCGCTTTCGGGCCGCCGGCCGGCATCGCTTGACCTTGCGCAATACCGGTTGCCGCGCGCGTTGTCGACGATCCGGTGGGCCGCGCTTGGCGCGTCGCTCGTCGTGCCGTTCTAGTGCCGGACGCGACGTCCGCGGCCGCCCGCGTCATGCGCCCAGCCGGGCGGCGAGATCGATGAAGTCGCTCGCGACCCAGTCGAAGCGCTGGCCGGCGCTGCTCTCGCGCACGCCGTCCGGGCCGCGCTCGAGCGGCCGTTCGACGTACGCCGTCTTCAGTCCGGCGCGCTGCGCCGCGGCGAGATCGCTCGGGTGCGCGGCGACCATCAACAGCTCGGCCGGCGCGATGCCGAGCAGGTCCGCGGCGCCGCGATAGACCGCGGGTGACGGCTTGTAGGCACGGAACAGCTCGGCCGACAGGACGCAGTCCCAGGGCAGCCCGCCGTGGCGCGCCATGTCGACGAGCAGCGAGACGTTGCCGTTCGAGAGCGTCGCGATGGGAAAGCGCGCCTTCAGACGAGTCAGCCCCGCGACCGCATCGGGCCACGGATCGAGGCGATGCCAGACCAGGTTGAGGTGATCGCGCTCGGCCTCGGACAACGCGTCGAGGCCGAAGCGCGGCAGCAACGTGTCGAGGATGCCGCGGTGGAGCGCATCGAGCTTGACCCATGCCGTATCGCCGCTCGCCCTCGCCTGCATGACGCCCTGCATCGCCGGCTGGTAGCCGGCGCGCCAGGCATCGGCGAACGCGGGCCAGTCGACGTGCCATCCCTTCGCCGCCGACAGCGCCTCGCCTTCGCGAACGATCGTGCCGCGCCAGTCGACGACGGTGCCGAAGACGTCGAACACGAGCGCGCGAACGGGGGCGCGGTCAGGGGTGGGCAGGCTCATCGTGGATTCCCTCGGCTGGATCTGACGGCCAGACGCGCGCTGCGTCCGGATAGAGCTGCTGCAGCGACGCTCGCGCCGCATCGCCCACCACCGGCGCGAGCCGCTCGGCGAGCCGGGCCGCATCGGCGGGCGGTCTCGCGTGGCGCTCCGACCACGCCGCGTCGAGCGCCTCGCGCAGGGGCGCCAGCGCGGCCGCGACGACGCCGGCCCAGTGCGGCGGCGCTTCGCCCTGGACCCAGTCGCCCCGGCCGCGACCGAAGTGCTCGACCGCGAGCAGGCGCAGCAAGGCCGCCTCGACCATGGTGTCGAGCGCGCCTGCGTTCCACGTGACGAACGAGCGGCCCGTGCCGCGGACGAGGTTGACGCAGCGCGCCAGGCCGGCGCTGCCGAGCGCGCCGAGGACGCCGCCGGCGATCAGGCCGCCGCCGAGCGTCAGGCCACCGCTCAGCACGTCGGCCTTGAGGCCGACGAGCGCGCCGGTGACGGCACCGCCCCACATTGCCGCCTGCGTCTCGTCGAGGTGAAGGCGCAGGTCGTAGCCGGCGGCGAGGCGCTCGCGGATCTCGCCCTCGGCGGCGCCGCCGAGGCCGTGCAGCGCGAGCAGCTCGCGCGTGTTGGCGCGCACCTCGTCGTCGAGGCGGCCGGCGAGCGAGCGCTGCGCCAGCGCGGCGGGACCGGGCTCGGCGTTGCCGATGCCGATCGCCGCGCCCGCCTGGCGCAGGCGCGCGCGCACGCCGCCGGCATCGGCCACCGTCTCGCTCATCGTCGCGATGCGGGCGAGGCTGGCGGCGATCGACCCCACCGCGGCGTCGAAGGTCGCGACGCGGCGCGCGCGCCAGGCCTCGCGCAGGCGCGCCATCGCCGGCCGCTTGGCCTCGGGCAGCGCCGCCTCGACCGCGCTGAACAGGGTCAGTTCCTGCACCCAGCAGCGTGCGAAGGCGTCGAGCGGCAGCACGGCGCGCACGTGCTGATGAGAGGACAGGCTGGCGCGCCACTGCGCGACCTCGGCGCCCTCGACGTCGGCCGCGCGCGGCGCGCCGAGCTGGTTGATCAGCACGACGACCGGCTTGCCGATCCAGCCGAGCAGCTCCATCTCCGGCTGCACGTAGCCCGCGGCCTCGATCTGCTCCGACGCGTTGACGAGGTAGAGCAGCACGTCGGCTTCGTCGCGCGTGTTGCGGACCGCCTGCTGGCTGGCCCAGAACGGGCGGTCCTTCCAGCGGTCCCAGATCTCGGCCAGGAAGCGGCCGATGGGACGCTCGCTCTGGCGCAGGCGACGGACCAGGCGCACGGTGTCGCCGAAGCCCGGCGTGTCCCAGAGGAGCAGGCGGTCGCCGTCATCCGTCTCGACCAGCACGTGGGCGTCGGCGAACTCGGTGACGTGCGGTGCATCGCGCACTTCGCCGACGTCGCGGCCGAGCAGCGTGCGCGCCAGCGTCGTCTTGCCCGCGTTGGTGTGCGAGACGAGGCTGAGCGAGACCGTGCCCGCCGCCGCGCTCATCGCGCCGCCTCCGCCGTTCGGGCGAGCGCGGCCTGCAGGTACGGCTCGGCGCCGGCCGCATCGGGCGATTCGAGGTCGACGACCAGCGCGTGCGTGCCCGCCGACTCGCCCCATGCGCGCCACGCCTCGCGGCGTTCGGCGATGCGGCTGTCGAGCCCGGCGAAGCGGCGTGCGAACGCCGACGCGTCGACGATCGCGCCGAGCACGGCGCCTGTCGGCAGCCCGGTGGCGAGCGTGCGCAGCAGGCGCGAGTGGTGCTCCGGCTCAGGCGTCGCGCCGAGGTCGAAGAGCGCGATGACGTGCGTGGTGTCGGCAGCGACGTCGCCTTGCACGTCGTCCTCGCGGCCGAACGGCACGAGCGGCGCGATGCGGATGTCGAGGCGCGCGCCGAGCGTCGCGGCGAGCCGC
>DATIDZ010000348.1:0-3427 GCA_035456045.1 Caldimonas sp. | reverse complement strand
CTGTTGTCGCACCGGTTCGCCAACCGGCCGCGAGGAGTTCCGCCATGAAGGTCGTCCGATGGGTCGTCTCGGTCGTTGCGCTCGCCGGCTTGCTGGCGGCGTGCGGCGGCGGCGATGGGGTCGTCGCACCGGAGGCGGCCGTGGTGCCGGCGCGAGCCGGGTCCGCCGACATCACGCCGGCGGGCGGCTCGCTGGACGCGGTGCTCGAAGGCGGTGCGACGGTTCGCCTCGACGTCCCCGCTGGCGCGCTCGCGTCGACGACGACGCTGCGGATCGATCCGACGCCCGGACCCGCCGGAACGCTCGGTGCATTCACGATCTCGCCGGCCGGAATCGCGCTCCTCCAGCCGGCCTCGCTGGTGGTGACCTTGCCCGACGGCCCTGCACTGGACCCCGACATCAGCCTGCTCATCGATGCCGGCGCGCATCGGATTCCCTTGGGCCCGCCGTTCAGCCCTTCGACCCGAACGCTCGCCGTCCAACTCGATGCCTTGACGCTGCAGGCCACGTCAGGCGCGTTCGGCGCCACGCCGGCGCGCAGCCAGGCACTTCGCACCAGGCCGGCGACGAGCACGCACGCGGGCCTTCTGTTCGTCCTTCAGCCGGGCTTCACCTTCGCCGAACGCGTCACGCTGCTGGAGCTCGTGGTGTCCGATCTCGCCGCGCAAGGCAGCAATGACAACGCCGCTCTCGTGCGCCGCGTGATGGAAGCGGTGCTGGGCGACCCGCGCGGCACCGCCGAGCCGCGCGTGCATGCGGTCACGCCCACCTGGCGCAACGTGGTCTGCGGGCAGCAGCAGTTCTCGGTCAGCGCCCTCAACACGTTCACCGGTTCCGACATCCAGACCTTCGAGCAGCGCGCCAAGGATGTCCTCACCTGGGATCGCAATGCGCTCGACCTGAACGCGCTGGATGCGCGGATGTCGCCGCCGGAACCGGGCTGCGCTGGCGTGCCGGCCGATGTTGCCGATCCCGTCCGGGCGCGGCTGCCGACGTTCCTCGCGGACGTGCGGCAGGCGCTGGCCCTGCTCGATCCGCGAGTCGCCGCCGACTACACGCAGCTCCTCGGCGTCCGCCTCGCGGACATGTTCAACCTGGCGGCGGACTTCGACCTCGTCGGCGCGACCGACCTGGAGAGCGCCACGGTCGGCGTGGTCGTGAGCGAGATGGTGCGGGTGCGCCAGATCGCCTACGACGAATGTCGCGCCAGCCGCACCCAGACGATCCAGTCCAAGCTGCTGAAGGAGGCGCTCCTCGACGAGATCCGCTCTCCGTTCCATCGCGATGACGTGCTGCAGGACGTGCAGTTCTGCGGCATGCCGCTTCACTGGAAGCTCGTCGATGCCCAGGGCGTGGTGCTGCAGCAGGGCGACGCGGGCGGCGGCGGACCGGGAGCGACCATCGCCTCCGTCGCGCTGCAGGCGACGGGGGCGGCCAAGATCGTCTTCAGCGGCCCGCTCGCGGCCCTGGTCTGTCCGGCGGGCTCGCAGAACAACGAGCAACTGGCCTTCAGCGCCGGTCCGGCCGCCGGCCCGCTCGGTGTCGTCACGCAGCTCAGCCCTTCCAATGCGAACGGCTATCTCGAGTCGGGCCCGCTCGACATCGACATCCTGTCCCTGCTTCAGCAAGGCGCCGAGCAGCTGGTGGTGGCGCGTCAGGGTGGACTGTGCAACGGCGAGTTCCTCACCCTGGGCAGGCATGCAGCCCTCGCGACTTTCGCGCTCAACAGGATCCCGTTGCAGATCACCACCGCAAGCCTGCCCGGCGCCACCGTCGGCACGGCCTACTCGGCGACACTGGCCGCGAGCGGCGGCGCGTTGCCGCTGGTCTGGTCGGCCACCGGCTTGCCCGCAGGGCTGAACCTGAATGCGCGAACGGGCGAAATCAACGGCACGTTGACCGCCGCGACGACGGGCACGGTCCTGATCGACGTGACGAGCGCGGACGGCCAGAGCGCGCAGCGCAGCGTGAGCCTCACGGCCTCGGCGCGGACGAGCTTCGCCGGGAGCGTGACGGTGACAAAAACCTTTGACGGCCAGATCCAGAACGGGCTCACGGACAGCAAGAAGGAGGTCTTCGAATTCACGAACGTGACGCTCGTCTTGCAGCCGAACGGCTCGTTCACAGCGACCGGAACGGTTCGCTACACCCTCTCCGAAGAACTGCTCGCACAAGCCAGCGGGTGCAGGACCACCTTCTCGGCGCAGGGTTCCGGGCCGGTGACGGCGTACGACGGTCAAATGCCGAAAGCTCCCGGCGGCACGCTCGTCGGCAACGCGACTTACGCGATCACGCAATCCTTCGTGTGCCCGGGGGGCCAGTCGGGCAGCTCGACCGATCCCCCGGTGACGGCCCGCGGCCTGACCACACTCGTGGAGGCCGACGCCATCTTGAACAGCGGAAACCTGACCGAGCTGAACTGGAACTTCTCGAACCGCAGAACCGAATCAGGCGGCGCGATCGTCGTTGTCGAGACCGTCGTCGGCCAGATCCGGTGACGAGGTTCGCGCGATGGCGGCACCGCTCAGCCCGGTCCCGCCGCTTGCGTGTTCCTCAGCCGGATGTGCAGCTCGCGCAGCTGCTTCTCGTCGACCGGGCTCGGCGCGTTGGTGAGCAGGTCCTGCGCGCGCTGAGTCTTGGGGAACGCGATCACGTCGCGCAGCGACTCGGCGCCGGTCATGAGCATGACGAAACGGTCGAGGCCGATCGCGATGCCGCCGTGCGGCGGCGCGCCGTACTGCAGCGCGTCGAGCAGGAAGCCGAACTTGGCGCGCGCTTCCTCGGCGTCGATCTTGAGGGCGCGGAAGACCTTGCTCTGCACGTCCTCGCGATGGATCCGCACCGAGCCGCCGCCGAGCTCGATGCCGTTAAGGACGACGTCGTAGGCCTTGGCGATGCAGCGCCCGGGGTCGGTCTCAAGCCAGTCCTCGTGGCCGTCCTTCGGGCTCGTGAACGGGTGGTGCATCGCGCTCCACCGCTGCGCCGCCTCGTCGTACTCGAACATCGGGAAGTCGACCACCCAGAGCGGCTCCCACTCGCCCTGCACCAGCCCGCGCGACTTGCCGAACTCGCTGTGCCCGACCTTGACGCGCAACGCGCCGAGGGCGTCGTTGACGACCTGCCCCTTGTCGGCGCCGAAGAAGATCAGGTCGCCGTCCCTGGCGCCGGTGCGGGCCAGGATCTCGGCGAGCGCGGCGTCGTGCAGGTTCTTGACGACCGGCGACTGCAGGCCCTCGCGACCCTTGGCGACGTCGTTGACCTTGATCCAGGCCAGGCCCTTGGCGCCGTAGATCTTGACGAACTCGGTGTAGCCGTCGATCTCGCCGCGGCTCATCTCGCCGCCGCCGGGGACGCGCAGCGCGACGACGCGGCCGCCCTGGGTCTGGGCCGGCGCGGCGAAGACCTTGAACTCGACATCGGCCATCAC
>DATIDZ010000347.1:0-3712 GCA_035456045.1 Caldimonas sp. | reverse complement strand
CGGTAGCCGGTGACGCCCGCGGAGAAGGTGACGAAGACCTGCTTGTCCTTGTGCATGAAAAGGCCGCCGGTGAGCGAGCGCTGCAGCCGCGTCAGGATCTGCTCGCCCTCGGTCACGGGCGTCTCGGGCAGCAGCACGACGAACTCCTCGCCGCCGTAGCGCGCGACGCGATCGCTCGGGCGCAGCGTCTTGCTGACGACCGCGGCGAGCGACTTGAGCGCCTCGTCGCCGGCGCTGTGGCCGAGCTCGTCGTTGAGGCGCTTGAAGTTGTCGATGTCGAGCAGGCCGATCGCGAGGTCGCCGCCGCCGTTGCGCTTGAGCTTGCCGAGCTCGACCTCGAACGCCTGCATCAGGCCGCGCCGGTTCGCGATCTGGGTCAGCTGGTCGGTCGAGACTTCGTCGGAAAGCCGCTTCATCTCGTCCTCGAGCTGCGTCACCCGCTCGCTCAGGTCGGTCGCCTTGCTGTGCTCTTCCTGCAGCCGCTCCTGCGTCTGCTGGACGAGCGACTGCACGGCCCGGCTCTCGGCGACCATCTCGCGGACGACGCCGGTCAGGCTCTCGAGCGAATCCGATTCCTCGATCACGGCTGCATAGCGGCCCACGCTCTCGTGGAAGTTTCCGGTCTTCGAGCCGAGCTCGCCGAGCTCGGCGAGCATCTGCGCCATCAGCGCCTTGAGGGCGTCGCGCGCCTTCTCGCGCTCGCCGCGCACCTCGGCGTGGCGCTTGCGTGCGTGGTGCAACATGTCGCTCACGGCACGGACGCCGCGCGCGGTCAGGCCCTCTTCGATCTTCAGCTGCATCGCCTCGCACTGGCCCTTGACCCAGCTGCCGTCCTCGGCGAGATCGGTAAGGCTCGCGGTCAGCTCGTGACAGAGCTTGCCGAGCTGGTCGAACAGGTGATGGCGGTGCTGGAGGACGCGCTCGACGCGGCGCACCAGCGACTCGACGTCGTCGGCGAGCGGCCCGGCCTCGGCCTTGCCGTCGATGCGCTCGACGAGACGCGCGAGCTCCCTGGCGAGATCCTGGTTGGCGCCGTCGTGCGCCGGCAGCGCCTGCGTGAGGGCATGGCCGAGCGTGCGCGCGATGCGCTCCCACGCGCCCGACGATGCTGCGTCGTCGGCAGACGGCGCCGGCACCGATGCGAGCGTCGGCGCGGCGGCGGCGGACGGGGCGCCGTCGAGCGGTGCCGGCCGCGTCGGCACCGAAGCGGCGCCGGCCTCGCTGATCGCGACGGGCGTCGCGGCCGAATCGCTCTCCCAGCTGTTGACGAGCTGCGAGAGCCGCTGCTGCAACTTCTTGGCATCGCCGCGGCCCGCGGCGAGGACGCGCTGGATGCCTTCCTTGCGGCGCGCCGGCGTCCAGCTGTGGCCGCCGCGCTCGATGCCGCGGATGATCCGCTCGATGAGCGTCGCCAGCGCCTCGGTCGTGTCCGCGGGCGGCTCGCCCGCTTCCTGGCGATACGCGCGCTCGTAGTTCTCGGGCGTCGGCTCGAGCCGCTCCATCGCGAGGCGGCGCAGCGCTGCCTTCGCGATCTGCGCGGTCGGCTGCTCGGCCTTGGCCAAGGGTGAAGGACGCGTCAGGCTCATGGCAAGGATCGGGTCTCGCGACGCGTGCCAGCTCAGAGGACCGGCTTGGCGCGCGGCTCGCGACCGCGCGCAGCGCGTGCCGGCTCGGCGTCGCCGCCCGTCGCCTGCCCGATCCACGGCGCCTTCTTCGGCAGCACGGTCTGCTGCAGCCAGCGCTCGATGTCTTCCGGCGGCTGCGGCTTGCTGAAGAGAAAGCCCTGCATGATCCCGCAGCCGAGGCGGTGCAGGACCTCCATCTGGCGCAGGTTCTCGACGCCTTCGGCGATGACGCGCAGGCCGAGCGAGCGGGCCAGGGCGATGATCGCGGTGACCACCGCCGAGCTCTGCGGCGTCATGCCGAGGTCGCGCACGAAGCTGCGGTCGATCTTGAGCTCGCTGATCGGCAGCGTCGTCAGGTAGGCGAGCGACGAGTAGCCGGTGCCGAAGTCGTCGATCGAGATCTCGACGCCGATCTCGTTCAGGCGGTGCAGCGACGGGATCACGTTCTGCAGGTCCTTCATCAGGCCCGTCTCGGTGATCTCGAGCTCGATCGCGTGGTGCGGCACCCCGTACGTGGTGACCGCGTTGTGGATGTACTCCACGAGGTCGGTGCGCTCGAACAACCGGCTCGGCAGGTTGACCGCGATCGAGTCGGAAAAGCCGAAGTTGTCCTGCCAGATCCGCGCCTGGCGCGCCGCCTCGCGGATCGCCCATTCGCTGAGCGGGATGATCAGGCCGGTCTCCTCGGCGAGCGGGATGAAGTCGCCGGGCGCGACCAGCGTGCCGTGGCGGCGCCAGCGCATCAGCGCCTCGGCACCGATCATCCGCGCGCCGCGCACGTCGATCTTCGGCTGGTAGTGCAGCACCAGCTCGTTCCTCTCGATCGCCTTGTGGAGCGCGCTCTCGAGCTCGAGCTTCTCTCGGCCCTTGCCGGCGAGGTTGGGCCGGTACAGCGACGACGAGTTGCGCCCGGCCGACTTGACCGAGTACATCGCGATGTCGGAATTGCGCAGCAGGTCGGCGACGGTGGCGCCGTCGCGCGGGAAGATCGCGATGCCGACGCTGGCGGTGACGAAGCACTCCTGCAGGCCGATCATGATCGGCTTTCTCATCTGCTCGAGGATGCGCGACGCGACGCGCTCGGCGTCGGCCTCGTCGACCACTTCGGGAAGGAGCGCGACGAACTCGTCGCCGCCGAGCCGGCCGACCGCCTCGAGGGTGCGGTGCGAGCGGACGCCGACGGTCTCGAGCGAGCTCTCGAGCACCTGGTCGGAGTGGCGCACGCACGAGCGGAGCCGCCGCGAGACTTCCATCAGCAGCTCGTCGCCGGCGCCGTGGCCGAGCGTGTCGTTGATGATCTTGAAGCGGTCGAGGTCGATCAGCAGCAGCGCGACTTCGTGGCCGAGCCGGCGGCCATGGTCGAGCGCGCGCTCGGCGCGCCAGATCAGCTGGCGCCGGTTCGGCAATCCGGTGAGGGTGTCGAAGTTGGCGAGGTGGCGGATGCGGTCCTCGGCCAGGCGCCGGTCGGTGACGTCCTGGACGATCCCGGTGTAGCCGACCAGGTTGCCGTGCTCGTTGAACTCGGGCTCGGCCTCGATGTGGACGATGCGCTGGCGGCCATCGACGAGCCGGGCGTGGATGTCGGTGGCGAGCACCGTGCTGCGGTCCATCGCGCTGTGCGTCAGCTCGAGGAACGCCTTGCGCTCCTCTTCCGGCACCATGCGCAGCAGGCTGCGGAACGCCGGCGCGTCGCCCGGCCCGAAGCCGAACACGCGCAGCCCTTCGATCGAGAACACCGGTCCGTCCTGGCCGCGGCGCCAGTCGAAGCTGCCCATGCGCGCCAGGTCCTGCGCGCGCGCGAGCCGCGACTTGCTGCGTTCCAGCTCCACCCGCGTGCGCGAGGCGCGAAGCAGGTAGCGCAGTCGGCCGGCGAGCAGGCTCCACTGCGTCGACTTGACGAAGAAGTCGGTGGCGCCCGCTTCGTAGGCGCGCGTGATCGAGGCGTCGTCGTCGAGGCCGGTCAGCATCAGCACCGGCGTCGATTCGAAGCCAGGCAGCTCGCGCAGGCGCTCGCAGGTCTGGAAACCATCCAGCTCGGGCATCATCGCGTCGAGCACGATGATGTCGGGCACCTTGTCGGCCAGCAT
>DATIDZ010000346.1:0-32631 GCA_035456045.1 Caldimonas sp. | reverse complement strand
AGGCGCTGCTGCAGGCCGCGGATCTCCTCGCGCATCGATCGGCGCAGGCGCGCATCGAGGTTGGAGAGCGGCTCGTCGAAGAGGAGCACCGCCGGCTCGAGGACGAGCGCGCGCGCCAGGGCAACGCGCTGCTGCTGGCCGCCGGACAGCTCGCTCGGCAGGCGCTCGTCGAGGCCGACCAGGCCGGCGGTCGCCATCGCCGCGCGGGCGCGCTCCCGGGCCTGCGCGCGCGGCACGCCGGCGACGTCGAGCCCGTAGGCGACGTTCGCGACCACGGTCATGTGCGGGAAGAGGGCATAGCTCTGAAACACCATGCTGACGTCGCGCTCGGCGGCCGGCACCTCGGTCACGTCGCGGCCGGCGATGAGGATCCGGCCGCCGGTCGGCGCCTCGAGGCCCGCGATCAGGCGCAGCATCGTCGTCTTGCCGCACCCGCTCGGCCCGAGCAGCGTCGTCAGCGTGGCGCGCGCGATGCGAAAGCTGACGGCGTCGACGACCAGCGGCGTCGTCGCGTCGCCGTAGCGCTTCGAGACCGCCCGCAGCTCGATGCCGCCGGCGCCCGCGTCGTCGACCTCCATCGGCTCCCCTTCGCTCGCCGCGATCATGCCGCCACCGGCACCAGCGCGCGCCGGCCGATCGTGCGCTCGCCGACGCTCCACTGGATCAGCGCCACGGCGAGCGACATCAGCGCGATCAACACCGTGCAGTAGGCGAGCGCGACGCCGTAGTCCCCGTTGCCGACGCGGCCGATGATGTACGTCGTCGCCAGCTCGGTCTCGGCGGTGACGAGGAAGACGACCGCCGAGACCGTCGTCATCGAGCGGACGAAGCTGTAGACGAGGGCGGCGACGAGCGCCGGCCGGAGCAGCGGCGCGACGACCCGGCGCAGCGTCGTGGCGGTCGAGGCGCGCAGCATCGTCGACGCCTCGTCGAGGGAGCGGTCGATCTGCCGGAACGCCGCGCTGCCGGCGCGAACGCCCACCGGCAGGCTGCGGAACACGAAGCAGAGGACGATGATCAGGCCGGTGCCCGTGAGCTCGAACGGCGGCACGTTGAAGGCGAGGATGTAGCTCACGCCGAGGACGGTGCCCGGAATCGCGAAGGCGAGCAAGGCGCCGAACTCGAACGCGTCGCGGCCGCGGAAGGTCGTTCGCGCCAGCAGCCAGGCGATCACCAGGCCGAACACGGCGCACAGCGGGGCGGCGATCGCCGAGAGCTTGAGCGTCGTGAACAGCGAGTTCCACGCCGTCCCGGCGAAGACGAGCGCCGACCCGACGTCGGCGTTGCCGCGCTGGACGTCGAACGCGGTGACGAAGTGGCGCAGCGTCGGCGTGTAGTCGCGGCCCCAGGTCTGGACGAACCCGCCGGCGAACGCGAACAGGTAGACGACGAGCGTGAAGGCGAGCCACGGCACGACGATGGCGAGGGCGAGCCGACGCCATCCTTCGGGCAGCGGCATGGGCAGGCCGCCGTCGCCCTTGCCGGTGACGGTCGTGTAGCTCGCCGTGCCGACGAGGCGGCGCTGCGCCCAGAACACGACCAGCGTGAACGCGCTCAGCACCAGCGCCAGCGACGCGGCGCGTCCCTGGTCGTACTGCGCGCCGACGATCGCGAAGAAGACCTCGGTCGACAGCACCGAGAACTGGCCGCCGACGACGATCGGGTTGCCGAAGTCGGCGATGCTCTCGATGAAGCCGACCAGGAACGCATTGGCCAGGCCGGGCTTGAGCAGCGGCAGCGTGACGGTGAGGAAGGTCGTGCGCCGGTCGGCGCGCAGCGTCTGCGCGGCCTCCTCGAGCGACGGGCCGATGCCGGCGACGACGCCGCGAACGATCATGAAGGCGATCGGCGTGAACGCGAACAGCTGCGCGAGCCAGATGCCGAACAGGCCGTAGAACCAGCGCGACGGCGTCACGCCGAAGGCCGCCTCGAGGAGCTGGTTGACGATGCCGGCGCGGCCGAAGAGCAGGATCAGGCCGAGGCCCAGGACGAACGGCGGCGTGATGATCGGCAGCAGCGCGAGCGCGTTGAGCGGGCGCCTGATCCGCGCCGACCCGCGCTCGGCGAGGAGCGCGATCAGCGTGCCGAGGATGGTCGTGCCGGCGGCCGTCAGCAGCGCGAGGAAGAGCGTGTTCCAGGCGACGCCGCAGCGCACGCCCCCGGCCAGGCACGACAGGCCCCACGTCCGCTCGTTGCCGACGCGCGCCGCGAGCGCGGCCAGCGACGGCTGGCCCGCCTCGTCGACGAAGGCGCCGGCGAGCGCGCGAGCGACGGGGTAGGCGACGAACAGCAGCAGCAGGGCGCTGCAGACGACGATCGCGCTCGCCGTGAACGCATCGCCGCGAACCCAGCCGAGGCGCGCGGTTCCCGCACCGAGCAGCATCAGGAGCGCGAGCAGCGTCAGCGCGCCGCCCCAGCCGATGCCGGGCTGTCCGGCCGGCAGCGCGCCGACTGCGCGGGCGAGGAACTCGAACGACCAGCCGGCGGCGCCGATCGTGAAGCCGGCGACGAGAACGCCGGCCAGCGCAATCGACGCGCCGGCGGCGAGCAGCGCGCCTTGCTGCCGTCGCCCGCGCGGGCGCGTGCCGAGGAACGCGACGACGAGACCGGTCGGCACGACCCACAGCCAGGGCCGTCCGTGACGCGCCGCCTGGACGATGCCGCTCGCGCTGTCGGCGCCGGCGAGGCCTCCGGCGAGCGCCTGCATCAGCGTCGTGTCGGCGGTGAAGTACCACGGCAGGAGCGTGAACGAGATCGCCGCGAGCGCGAGCCACGCCGCGACTCCCCGACCGTCGCGCGCGCCCGCGGTCAACACGCGCACGCGCCGCTACTGCTTCTGCGCCGGATCCCAGTGCTCGGCGATCTTGCCGTTCTCGATCCGGAACATGTCGAACCAGGTCGTGCTGAACTTCCTGGTCGCGTCCTTCGGGTCGACGCCTTCGCGCGCGAAGCTGAGAACGACGAGGTCGCCCTCGGCGACGATCGCGACCAGCGGCGCCTTGATGTGCGGCTCGATCGGCGTGGGCTTCCTCATCTTGCTGAAGAAGTCGACGAAGGCAGCGCGCCCGCTCGGCACGTTCGGGTTGTGCTGGATGTACGACTCGGTCATGTACTTGGAGGCGAGCTCCATGTGCGCGCCTTCGAACACCTCGCGCCAGAAGTCGAAGACGAGTCGCTTGTTCGCGGCGATGCGCGGGTCGGCGCTGGCAAGGAGCGCCGGCTGGTCGGCCGCTGCCTGCACCGCGACCTGCGCGCGGGCGGGCGAGACGGCGAACAGCGCGCCGGCGAGGCAGCACAGCGATGCGAATGTCTTCATCGGGATCCCCAGCAGATGATCGGCCTGAGCGGCGCCTCAGCGCGGCAGCGAGTTGACGTCCTTCTCCCACTTCGCGATCAGCCGGCGACGCTCGGCGCTCGCGCCGTACTTCGCGTAGTCGTAGTCGATCAGCTTGATCTTCTTGAAGTCGGGCACGTTGGGGTCGACCGGCGTCGCCTTGTTCGACGGCAGCTGGTACTGCCGCGTCGCCGCGCCGAACTGCTGCGCCTGCGCGGTCAGCGCCCATTCGTAGAACCGCTTCGCCTGCTCGAGGTTCTTGGCGCCCTTGACGATCGACATCGAGCCGATCTCGGCGCCGGTGCCTTCCGACGGCGTCACGGTCTCGACCGGAAAGCCCTGGAGCTTCTCGCCCGGGCCGTCGTGGACGAAGCTGATCGAGACCGCGGTCTCGCCGCGCGCCACCGCCTTGATCGGCCCGGTGCCCGAGCGCGTGTACTGGCCGATGTTGCGATGCAGGCCCTTCATGTACTCGAACGCCTTGTCCTCGCCCATCAGCTGCACGAGCGTCGCGACCATCGTGTAGGCCGTGCCGCTCGAGGCGGGATTCGCCACCTGGATCTCGCCCTTGTACTCGGGCTTGAGCAGGTCGGCCCAGCTCCTCGGCACGGCGAGCTTCTTCTTGGCGAGGAGCTCGGTGTTGTAGCCGAAGCCGAGGGGGCCGGAGTAGATGCCGACGGTCCGGTAGCCCGACTGCTTCGCCTGCTGCTGCGCCCACGGCTGCAGCTGCGCCAGCGTCGGCGAGCGGTACTCGATCGTGAGGTCGCTCTCTGCCGCCTGCAGGTGCGGATCGCCGGTGCCGCCGAACCAGACGTCGGTCTTGGGGTTCGCCCTTTCGGCGATCAGCTGCGCGAGCGCCTCGCCCGATCCCTTGAGCGACATGTTGACCTTGATGCCGGTCGACTTCTGGAACACGGTCTGGATCATGTTGCACCAGTCGGCCTGGACCGAGCAGATGACGTTGACCTGGCCCGGCTGCTGCGCCGTCGCCGCGCTCGCGAAGGCGAGCGCCGCCATGCACACGAGGGCGCGTCGCGTCGTCGTTCCCGTCATCGATCCCCTCCCGCTCGCCGCCGTCGTCCGGCTCCGCTCGACCCGTCGGGTCGGCGCGGCATCGTATCCTCTCCCCATGGCGTTCGACCTCGTCCTCTTCGGCGGCACCGGCGACCTGACGTGGCGAAAGCTGATGCCGGCGCTGTTCCAGGCCTGGCGCCACGGCAAGCTTCCCGAAGGCGGCCGCATCGTCGCCGTGTCGCGCCAGGAGCTCGGCGACGAGGCCTACCGCGCCTGGCTGAAGGAGCGCTTCCACGAGGTCGAGGACGCCAAGCGGCCGAGCGACGACGAGTTCGATCGGTTCGCGGCGCTCCTCCACCACCTGCGCCTCGATCTCTCGCAGGCAGGCGACTACGAACGCCTCAAGGCGTGGCTCGCGTCGCCCGCCGGGCGCGCCGCGCCGGCCGACGTCGTCGTCATGTACCTGGCGACGAGCCCCGACCTGTTTCCGGTCGTCTGCGCGCAGCTCGGCGTCGCCGGACTCAACGGCGCCCACGTTCGCGTCGTCCTCGAGAAGCCGCTCGGCCACGACCTGGCGAGCGCGCAGCAGATCAATCGCGTCGTCCGCTCGGTCTTCGCCGAGGCGCAGGAATACCGCATCGACCACTACCTCGGCAAGCCGGCGGTGCAGAACCTGATGGCGCTGCGCTTCGGCAACGTCCTGTTCGAGCCGCTCTGGCGGCGCGAGTCGATCGCCAACATCCAGATCACGCTCGCCGAGTCGATCGGCGTCGGCACGCGCGGCGACTTCTACAGCCGCACGGGCGCCCTGCGCGACATGATCCAGAACCACGCGCTGCAACTGTTGACGATGGTGACGATGGAGCCGCCGTCGCGCATGGTCGCCGACGCGATCCGCGACGAGAAGCTGAAGGTGCTGCGCTCGCTCCGGCCGTTCAGCGCCGACAGCGTCGGCCGCGACGTCGTGCGCGGCCAGTACCGCGCCGGCAGCGTCGACGGCAAGCCGGTGCCCGGCTTCCTCGAGGAAGACAAGGTGCCGGCGGCGAGCACGACCGAGACCTTCGTCGCGCTGCGCACCGAGGTGCAGAACTGGCGCTGGGCCGGCGTGCCCTTCTACCTGCGCACCGGCAAGCGCCTCGCCGAGCGCGATGCGCAGATCGTCGTCAACTTCAGGCGCACGCCGCACACGCTCTTTCCGGGCAGCAATCCGCCCAACAAGCTGGTCATCAAGCTGCAGCCGGAAGATGGCCTCGAGCTGCACCTGCTCGCGGCCAAGGGCGCCGCACAGGGCGAGGCGCTCGCGCCGGTGTCGCTCGACCTCGATTTCGACAAGGCCTTCGCCGCCAACCGCGTCGGCGCCTACGAGCGGCTGCTGCTCGACGTCATCGCCGGCCGGCTCAATCTCTTCGTCCGAAGCGACGAGCAGGAAGAGGCGTGGCGCTGGGTCGAGCCGATCCTCGAGGAGTGGCGGCGCGACGATGCCGTGCCGCGACCGTACACGGCGGGGACGTGGGGCCCGGCGGCGGCGAGCGCGCTCGTCGCGCGCGATGGCTTCGCGTGGGAAGAAGAGCAGTAGCCCGCTAGCGAAACGAGTAACGCCACCACAGCTGCGCGCGCGTCGACGTGCCGCCCGGATCGCGCCAGTGCGCGAGCTCGATGCCGATCCGCGATGCGGGATCGATCTGCCAGGCGATCGCAGCGTCGGCACCGTAAAGCCTGCCGCCGCCGGGATAGAGCGTCGCGCTCGGGTAGGCATCCCCGTCGTGCAGCATCAGGGTGCCGTTCCACGCGCCGGCGTCGACGATCGCGCCGACCGACGTCAGGCGCACGTCGCCGCCGGCCGGGTGTCCGAGCGGCCTGCCGCGCTGCGTGTAGCCGTCGAGGTAGATCGCATGCCGATAGGCCGAGCCGAGGATCGGCGTGCCGAACATGCCGCTCAGGGTCGTGTCGGCATGCTCGATGAAGACCCGCACCGTCGTCGCATCGACGGCGAACGCCGCGTCGACGCCGACGCTCGCGAGGTAGTGGCTCGGAAAGCCGCCGGCCTCGTCTTCGCCGATCGCCTGGCCGTAGACGGAGAGCATGCGCCGCTCGCCGAGCAGCGCGGTGTAGCGCACGTCGAAGCCGCCGAGCTGGTTGCCGGGCTCGGTGCGCTCGGCCGCGGCGCTGTCGTGGTTGTCGTGACCGAGCAGCGCCTGCGTCAGCGACTGCAGCGACTCCGGGCGGCCGCTGCCGCCCCACTGGATCGTGCGCGACGCCGCCAGCTCGAGGCCGGGCAGCGGCATCACCTGCATCCGCGCGCCGAGCAGGTGCGGGTGCTGCGGCCCTTGGGTCTGCGTCAAGCCGCCCGCGAAGGTGTCGAGCGACCACGGTCCGAGCCAGGCGAGCCATCGCGACTTGAACGGCGTCGCCTCGCTCTTGCGCCAGCCGATCGACGGCAGGGCCTCGGCGCCGCCGTCGAGGATGAGGCTGCCGGTCCACGACGGCCCCCAGTGACGACGCTCGACCGAGGCGTAGACGCGGCCGACGCCGAGCGGCGCGCTGATCGCCGTGCCGTCGAACGACACGGGGGAGGCGGCGTTGGGCTGCCAGGCCGCCGCGAAGCGGGCGCGGACGGCACCGTCGGCGAGCGCGGTGCGCGTGCGCACGCGCAGCCCGCCCTCGCCTCCGATCTCGGGGCGCAGCAGCGGCGGGATGTCGTCGCCGTGGCCGCCGACCGCGGCGGTGACGTCGTCGCCGCCGTCCTCGTCGATCGCGATGGGCGTCGGCGCGACGGCGGCCGCAGAACCCGGCGGCGCGACGAGCGCGCGATGGCGCGCGATCGCCTCGTCGAGCGAGAGTCCGGCGAGCACCTCCGTCGGCGCGAGCGCGACGACGGCCCAGCCCAGGCCGAGCAGGCTTGGCCAACGAGCGATGAGCAAGCTCCCGAAACGGCGATCCGCGGCTCAAGCAAGAGCTTTGCCCGGCGACGTCGCCGAGGCCGAGGAGCCGCGCGTTTGTCAGGAGTCTAGGCCGCGAATCGGCTTCTCGTCCGGGCCCTTGGGCGGGATCTCGACGACCTTGTCGGCGGTCTCCTCTTCCTTGTAGCTGCCGGGCTGCTGCTCGTTGGCCTTCTTCTGCGCGTCGTTGAGCGCTTCACGCTGGCCGCCGGCGGGCGGGGTCGTCGAGCGAGAGGTCGTTGCCATGATCATTCCTCGAGCCGCGAGAGCGCGGCCATGCAAGGAGTGGACGCCATCGCTGAGCCGGACACGATCCGCCGATCGGCCGTCTCGTTGTCGGACATCACTGGCAGACGCCGACGCCGCGGGCAGCGACACTCCTGCTGCGGCTGCTCGACCGGGCCGTGCCGCCGAGGATCCACCGCATGTCGTTCCGCCCCGAGCCGCGCCCGCACTTCTCGATGATCCGCGGCTTCCAGCTCGCCGACTTCTTCACCCTCGGCAACGCCGCGTGCGGCGTCGCCGCCGTGCTGATGGCGATGCGCTACCTCGGCAGCCGCCATGTCGGCGACCTCCTGATCGCCGCCGCCTTCGCGCCCGCCGCCTTCGCCTTCGACGTCCTCGACGGCCGCATCGCGCGCTGGCGGCAGACGTCGTCGGCGCTCGGCCGCGAGCTCGATTCGCTCGCCGATGTGATCTCGTTCGGCGTCGCGCCGGCGACGCTCGCCTTCGCGTGCGGGATGACCGGTGGCTGGGACGCGCTGATCCTCGTCTACTTCGTCTGCTGCGGCGTCTCGCGCCTGGCGCGCTACAACGTCACGGCCGAGTCGCTCTCGGGCGAGAGCGGCAAGGTGAAGTACTTCGAAGGAACGCCGATCCCGACCAGCGTGCTGCTGACGGCGCTGCTCGCCTGGGCGATCTGGCGGGGGCGGATCGGCGCGAACCTGGTGGGCGGCGCCTGGTCGATCGGCGGCGCCGACCTGCACCCGTTCGCGCTGCTGTTCGCGCTCTCGGGCACGCTCATGATCAGCAAGACGCTGCGCATCCCGAAGCTGTAGACGCAGCCTCCACGGCTCCGATCAGGGCTGGAGCTTCCAGCCGCCGTTCTCGATCCTGACCATCACCTGGCTGCGCGAGTCGACGCCGTTGTGGTCGCCCGCGCTCATCGTGTAGACGCCCTCGGAGCCGACGAAGTCGTGCAGGCCTTCGATGCCGTCGCGCAGCGCGGCGCGAAACGCCGGCGTTCCCGGCTTGCCCTTCTTGAGCGCGTCGCGCGCCGCGTTCTCGACGATGAGGAGCGCGTCCCATGCCGTCGCGGCGAACAGCGACCGCGAGTTCGGCCCCTGCGCCTTCTCGAAGCGCTGGACGAAGTCGACGGCCGCCTTCTTGACCGGGTTGGACTCGGGCAGCTGCTCGGCGACGAGCACCGGCGCCACCGTCATGTAGCCGCCCTCGAGCGACTTGCCGCCGACGCGCAGGAAGTCGTTGTTGGCGACGCCCTGCGTCTGGTAGACGAGCCCCTTGTAGCCGCGCTGCGCGAGCTCGATCTGCGGCAGCGCGCCCGGCGTGCCGGCGGCGAAGATGTAGACCGCGTCCGGATTGGCCGCGATGATCTTGAGCACCTGCGCGGTGACGCTCGGATCGGTCTGGTTGTATTTCTCGGTGGCGACGAGCTTGAAGCCGCGCTGCGCGGCCGCCGCCTCGAACGCCTTGAGGAAGCCTTCGCCGTAGCTCGTCGTGATGCCGATGGTCGCGACCGACTTGCCCTTGCCGTGCTTCTGCAGGTGATCGAGCACCAGCCCGATCGAGATCGGCTCGGTCGGCGACAGCTTGAACGCCCACTTGCGCGGGCCGTCCTGCGGCAGCACGATCGCGCCGCCTCCGGCCAGCGAGATCACCGGCACCTGCGCGTTGCCGGCGACCTCGACGACGGCGAGCGACGTCGGCGTCACCGAGGGGCCGATGATGAGGTCGACCTTGTCCTCGTTGATGAGGCGCTGCGCGTTCTTCGTCGCCGTCGTCGTGTCGCTGGCGTCGTTGAGGACCGTGAAGCGCACCTTCTCGCCGGCGATCTCGCCCGGCCACAGCTTGATCGCCTGCTCCTCGGGGATGCCGAGCGACGCCGCCGGGCCGGTGGTCGACAGGATCACGCCGATGTGGATCTCGGCGAGCGCCAGCGGCGCGGCGGCGACGAGCCCGACCGAGATCGCGAAGCCGGCGAGGCGGCGAGTGAGACAGCGGGGCGAAGACTTCTGGTTCATGGCGGGACCTGTTCGAGCGACCCGCCGATCGTCGATGCGCGCACTCGCGCTGTCGTCGGGAGTGTCCCGGGGGTGACGCCGCGCGAGCCGCGTCTATCCTCGGGAATCGCCGTCGATTGAAGAAGGGGCGCGCCGTGTTCGTCCGCAACTGCTGGTACGTGATCGCCTGGGATCACGAGGTGCCCGCCGACGGGCTCTTCAGCCGCACCGTTCTCGGCGAGGCGATCCTTCTCTTTCGCACCGCCGCCGGCGAGATCGTCGCGCTGCGCGACCGCTGCTGTCATCGCCTCGCGCCGCTCTCCAGGGGGCGCAGGGAAGGCGACTGCGTTCGCTGCGGCTACCACGGGCTGCTCTTCGACGCGACCGGCCGCTGCATCGAGATCCCGGGCGCCGACACGGTGCCCGAGAAGGTGCGCGTGCAGCGCTACCCGATCGCGCTCAAGAACAAGTGGGTGTTCGTGTGGATGGGCGAGCCGGCCAACGCCGACATCGCCCTCCTGCCCGACAACTTCTCGTGCGACTCGCCCGAGTGGGACTACGTGCCCGGCTACCTGCACTACGAGACGCCGCAGCCGCTCATCTGCGACAACCTGCTCGACTTCTCGCACCTCAGCTACGTGCACGAGAAGACGCTCGGCGGCACGACCGCGATCGCGCAGGCGCGCGCCACCATCGAGCCGGTGCCGCGCGGCATCCGCGTCACCCGCAAGGTGCACGACGTGTCGCCACCGCCGTACTACCGCGCCGTGCGCGAGCTGAGCGGCAACCTCGACCGCTGGTTCATCTACGACTTCGTGCTGCCGGGCACGCTGCTCATGCACTCGGGCGGCCGGCCGGTCGCCGACGACGAAGGCGACATGCGCCGCGCCGTGCGGCTGCACAGCTGCCAGACGGTGACGCCCGAGACCGAGACGACCACGCACTACTTCTTCCAGCAATCGCGCCGCGTCGACGAGGGCGACCACGCGATCGCGGAAGCGCTCTACCGCTCGCTGATCGTCGCCTTCGAGGAGGACCGGGCCATGATCACGGCGCAGAGCCGGGCGATCGACGCCGACCCCGGCGCGCCGATGATGCTGCTCGCGATGGACGCGGCGGTCGTGCGCTTCCGCAAGCTCGTCGCCGAGGCGATCGCTGCCGAGCGCGGCGAGGCTCCCGCCGCCGCGACGCCGGTTCGCTCAGCCGCCTGAGGCGTTCCGAGCGATCTTGTGGAGCGCTTGCGTCGCCAGCATCTCGGTGGCGACCGACCGCTCGAGCGGCGAGCGCGACAGCCCCGAGACCTCGTAGTTCAGGTTCTCGTAGATCTCGCCGGTGGCGGGATGCGCCTTCAGGATCGCCTCGAGCGGCGCGGCCGGCAGCGGGGCCGCGAGTGCGGTCTGGATCTGGCCGACGAGCGCGCGGTACTGGTCGGCGCCGACCGCTGCGGGCGTCGCCTCGACGCGCTCGAGCAGCCGGGCCAGCGCGATCAGCGTCTCGAGACGGGTGTGCAGGGAGTCGGTGCGAGGGGCAGTCATCGATCGTCTTTCCGCCTCGCATCGGGCAAGGCCACGAGACCGAACTGAGGCCGCACGCGGACAGTTCAAGCCTCGGCCTCGAGGATCAGCCGCCGGCGACCGGCACCGGCACGTCCCAATCGCCACCGAGCGCCTTGATCAGGAACACCGACGTGAGCAGGCGCTGACCCGACAGCTGCGCCGCCAGCCGCTCCGCGGCGAGCAGCGCCTGCTGGGCGGTGATGACGTCGAGGTACGTCGTCGCGCCGCCCTCGTAGCGCGCGCTCGCGAGTTCGAGGACCAGGCGCGCGGTCTCGACCGCCGTGCGGGCCTGCCCGTCGGCGCTCTCGAGCGCGGACAGGCTGGTGATGCCGTCCTCGACCTCCTGCATCGCGATCAGCACGACGCGACGGTAGTTGGCGACCGTCGCGTCGTAGTTGGCGCGCGCGATCTCGACGTTGGCGTCGAGCCGGCCGGCCGAGAAGATCGGCTGCGTGAGCTGCGCGCCGATCGCCCAGAGCGCGCTCGGCGCGCTGAGGAGGCTCGCGAGCATCCGGCTTTCGTAGCCGAAGTTCGGCGTGATGGTGATGCTCGGGTAGTACGCCGCCTTGGCGACGCCGACCTGCGCGTTCGCCGCCGCCATCGCGCGCTCTGCCGAGGCGATGTCGGGCCGGCGCTCGAGGACGTCGGACGGCACGCCGAGCGGCACAGCCGGCGGCGTCAGCGCGCGGATGTCCGGCGCCAGAGAGAACGACGGCGCCGGCGTTCCGGTCAGCGTCGCCACCGCGTGCTCGAACGGGCCGCGCTGGCGCCGCACCACGTCGAGCTGGGTGAGCGTCGTGTCGAGCAGCGCCTGCTGCTGGGCGACGTCGAGCCCCGAGGCGGCGCCCAGGTCGTGGCGCGTGCGGACGAACTCGAGCGAGCGGCGCTGCAGCGCGATCGAGCGCGCCAGCACGTCGAGCTCGATGTCGATGGCGCGCAGGTTGAAGTAGGCGGTCGCGAGGTCGGTGCCGAGCAGGAGGCGCGTGTTCTCGAGGTCCGCCGCCGACTGCTCGGCGCTCGCCTGAACGCCTTCGACCGTGCGCTGCACGCGGCCGGCGAGATCGAACTCGTAGTTGACCGAGAGCGCGACGACGCCGTCGTTCTGCACCGTCGAGAAGTTGGGCGAGGCGTAGTTGCTGAGCGGCCGGTTGGCCGAGATGCGCTGGCGCAGCGCGCGCGCGTTGAGGTTCACGCTCGGCAGGAGGCCCGCCGACGTCGCCGAGACGACGGCGCGGGCCTGCGCGAGGCGGGCGTTCGCGAGCGCGAGCGTCGGGCTCTGCGCCAGCGCTTCGGCCTGCAAGGCGTCGAGACGAGCGTCGCCGAAGCGCTGCCACCAGGCCCCCTTCGCCGCGCCGTCGTCGGGCGTGCCCTCGCGCCAGGGCGCTTCGACCTTCCACGCCGGCGGCGTCGCGACCGCCGGGCGAACGTAGTCGGGCCCGGCCACGCAGCCGGCGAGCATCGCGCCGATCGCCGCCGCGACGAGCCCGATGCGGGTCGGTGCCGGCGCGCGTCGCGCGCTCGAGCGCAAGCGCGTCGATGCCCGCATCACGCCGGTGCCCGCATCACGCCGGTGCCCGCGTCACGGCAGGGCCTTGGCCGGGGGACGCGCCGGCCTCGTTGCGCTCGCCGCACCGCCGTCTTCGGTCGCGGCCACCGCGATCGTGTCGCCCTCGCCGAGCGAATCCGACGGATTGACGACGAGCCGTTCGCCGGCCGCGATGCCGTCGATGACCTCGATCGACTCGCCGAGGTTGCGGCCGAGCGTGACCGGCTTCAGATGAACCTTGTTGGCCGCATCGACCGCGGCCACGCGGGTGCCTTCGGCACGAAAGAGCAGCACGTTCGTCGGCACCACCAGCGTGCGGCTGCCCGCCAGCGGCAGCTCGACCTGGACGTAGGCGCCCGGCAGCAGCGTGCCGTTCTTGTTCGGCAGCGCGATCTCGACCTGCATCGTCCGCGTCGCCGGATCGATCGACGCCGACGTGCGCGCGACCTCGCCGGCGAACGTCTGGCCGCGCAGCTCCGACTGCGTGATCACGACCTTCTGCCCCGGCCGCACGAGCTGGGCGTACGACTGCGGCACGTTGACGTAGACGCGCAGCGGGTCCATCTGCGTCAGCACGAACAGCACCTTGCCGCTCGAGTCGATGAGGTCGCCGACGTCGACGTTGCGCTTGGTGATCACGCCGTCGAACGGCGCCGTGAGGCGGGTGAAGCCCTGCAGCTGGCGCAGCCGCTGCACGTTGGCGTCGGCCGCGGCGAGGTTCGCCGTCGCCTGCGTCAGGCCGCTTCGCCGCTCGTCGAGCTCCTGCTGCGAGACGACGTCCTTCTTGCGCAGCGCTTCCCAGCGCTCGACCGTGCTCTTGGCGAGGGCGAGGCTCGCCGCCGTCTGGCCGCGCACGGCCTCGGCCTGCGAGAGCTGCTGGTCGATCTCGGGCGATTCGATGACCGCGAGCAGCTCGCCCTTGGCGACGTGGCTGCCGATGTCGTGCGTCCAGCGCTTGAGGTAGCCGGCCGAGCGCGCCGCCAGCGGCGCCTGCTGGAAGCCCTGCAGCGAGCCCGGCAGCGCGAGCGTCTGGCCGCCCTCCGCCGTCCGCGCGACCGTCGTCCGCACGTACTGCACCGCGCCCTCGCCGACGTTGGCCTCGAGGATCCTGGCGTTCGCCATCCGTCCGACGATGGTCCGGCCGGCACCGATTGCGAGCAGCACCAGCACGACGATGACCGCGATGCGCGCGCCGCGCGCGACGCGGGCACGCTGGCCCGCGTCGACGGGGGGAGCCGGCGCGGCGGGCGGTGGCACGGGGTGCTCTGCCATCACTCGGCGCTCTGCAGGATCGGGGTGGCGCTGCCCTCGCGTTCGGCGCGGTGCGCGCGGTGGCGCGCGAGGCGGTCGTGCACGCCGGCGAAGACGACCGGCACGAACAGCAGCGTCGACATCGTCGCGAACAGCAGGCCGCCGATGACGGCGCGGCCGAGCGGCGCGTTCTGCTCGGCGCCTTCGCCGATGCCGAGCGCCATCGGGATCATGCCGATGATCATCGCCAGCGCCGTCATCAGCACCGGCCGGATGCGCGTCGAGCCGGCCTCGAGCGCGGCGAGCGCGGGCGCCGCGCCCTCCTGCTGCCGCTGCTTGGCGAACGAGACGAGCAGGATGCTGTTCGCGGTCGCGACGCCCATCGTCATGATCGCGCCGGTGAGCGCCGGAACGGACAGCGTCGTACCGGTGATGAAGAGCATCCAGGCGATCCCCGCGAGCGCGGCGGGCAAGGCGGCGACGATGATGAACGCGTCGATCCACGACTGGAAGTTGACGACGATCAGCAGGTAGACGAGGACGATCGCCATGCCCAAGCCGACGCCGAGGCCGATGAACGACGACTGCATCGTCTGCACCTGGCCGCGCACGACGATCTGGCTGCCCTTGGGCAGCTTCGGCCGCGCCTCGTCGACGAGCGCCTGCACGCGCGACGCGACGCTCGCGAGGTCGGTGCCCTGGACGCCGACGTAGACGTCGATCGCCGGCGTGATGTTGTAGCGCGAGACGACCGCGGGCTGGCGCGCCGACGTCGCCTCGACGAGGTTGCCGAGCAGCTGCGTCGACGCGGCGGCGGTCGACGTTCCCGGCGCGCCGGTGCCGGCGACCGGCACGTTGAGGAGCGCGTCGAGCGAGTCGACGCGATACTGCGGCGCCTGGACGGCGATCGAGTAGACGACGCCGTTCGCCGGGTTGAGCCAGAACGCCGGCGCCGTCTGCGAGCTGCCCGAGAGCGAGACGAGCACGTTCTGGCCCACGTTCTGCGCCGACAGGCCCATCTGCTGCAGGCGCGTGCGGTCCATCTGCAGGTTCACGGCGGGCGCGTCGAGGCGCTGGTGCACGTGCGCATCGACGGCGCCGGGGATCTGCTTGATGCGCTTGACGAGGGTGGCGGCGACGGCGGCGTTGCCGGCCTGGTCGTTGCCCGTCAGCTGCACGTCGATGGCCGCGGGCAGCCCGAAGTTGAGGATCTGGGTGACGATGTCGGCCGGCTGGAAGAAGAACTCGATGCCGGGGAAGCGCTTGGGCAGCTCGGCGCGCAGGAGGCTCACGAAGTCCTCGGTCGGCCGGTGCCCGGGCTTGAGCGACAGCTGGATCTCGCCGTCGAGCGTGCCGATCGTACCGGCGTTGCTGTACGACAGGTTGATGCCGCTGTTCGGCACCCCGAGGTTGTCGAGGATCGTCTCGAGCTGGTCCTTCGGGATCAGCTGGCGAATGGCGGCCTCGACGTCGTCGGCGAGGCGCGCCGTCTCCTCGATCCGGGTTCCCGTCGGCGCGCGCAGGTGCAGGCGGATCTGGCCGGCGTCGACGCTCGGAAAGAAGTCGCGGCCGAGGAACGGATAGAGGCCGCACGACAGCAGGCAGAAGACGAGGAACGCGACGCCGAACACGCCGCGCTTGTCGAGCAGCCCCGACAGCGTGACCGTGTACGCGCCGCGCACGCGCTCGAACTGCCGGTCGAAGGCGCGGTAGACGCGCTGCAGCGGGCTCGGCCGCGCCGCGTCCTCGGGCCTGCCGTCGCCGTGCGTCGCGCGCATGAGCAGCATCACGAGCGTCGGCACGAGCGTTCGCGAGAGGATGTACGACGCGATCATCGCGATCACGACCGCCTCGGCGAGCGGAACGAACAGGAAGCGCGCGACGCCGGAGAGGAAGAACATCGGCACGAAGACGATGCAGATGCAGAGGGTCGAGACGAACGCCGGCACGCCGATCTCGCCGGCGCCGATGACGATCGCCTCCTCGAGCGGCTGGCCGAGGTGCAGGTGCCGCTCGATGTTCTCGATCGTCACGATCGCCTGGTCGACCAGGATGCCGACCGAGAGCGCGAGGCCGCCGAGCGTCATCAGGTTGAGCGTCTCGCCGAGCATCTGCAGGACCAGGATCGAGGCGAGGATCGAGAGCGGAATCGTCAGCGCGATGATCAGCGTCGAGCGCCAGTTGCCGAGGAAGAGGAGCACCATCACCGCGGTCAGGCCGGCCGCGATCAGCGCCTCGAAGACGACGCCCTGGATGGCCGCCTTGACGAACACCGACTGGTCGAAGAGCGGCGTCACCTTGACGTCGCCCGGCAGGAGCGACTGCACGCGCGGCAGCATCGCCTTCAGGTTGGCGACGATGTCGAGCGTCGACGCGCCGCCGTTCTTGAGCACCGACAGCAGCACGCCGCGCGCGCCGTCCTTCCTGACGATGTTGGTCTGCGGCGAGAAGCCGTCGCGCACCTGGGCGACGTCGCGCAAATACGTCGTCGTGCCGCCGCTCGTCTTCACCGGCAGGTCGTTGAGGCCCGCGATCGCTTCCGGCGAGCCGTTCATGCGCACCGCGTATTCGGTCTCGCCGAACTTGGCGGTGCCCGAGGGCAGGATCAGGTTCTGCAGGTTGACGGCGTTGACGACGTCGGCCGGCGCGAGGCCGCGCGCCTGCAGCGCCTGCATGTCGAGGTCGACCGAGATCAGGCGGTTCTTGCCGCCGTACGGGAACGGGATGGCGATCCCCGGGATGGTGATGAGCTGCGGGCGCAGGATGTTGATCGCCGCGTCGAACACGGTCTGCTCGGGCAGCGTCTGGCTCGCCATGCCGAGCTGCACGACCGGGATGCTCGACGCCGAGTACTTGATGATCAGCGGCGGCGTGATGCCGGGCGGCAGCTGGCGCAACTGGGTCTGCTCGATGGCGACGACCTGGGCGATCGCCGTCTGGATGTTGGCCGTCGGCTGGAAGAAGACCTTGATGATCGAGATGCCGGCGAGCGAGGTCGATTCGATGTGCTCGATGTCGCTCACCGTCGTCGTCAGGCTGCGCTCGTTCTGGGCCGCGATGCGCTGGCCCATCTCGGTCGCGGGCAGGCCGTTGTAGTTCCAGATGATCGAGATCACCGGGATGTTGATCTCCGGGAAGATGTCGGTCGCCATGTTGAGCAGCGCGAACGGCGTCGCGAGCACGATCAGCATCGCCATGACGATGAACGTGTACGGACGCTTCAGCGCGAGCTGGACCATCGACATGCGGAGAGCGCGGCGACGCGGCGGCGACGCGGGCGGCGGCAAAACGGCGATGATATTCAGAGTCGCGTTCCGGCCGTCGGCAATGTCTTACCGGCGGCCGCCGGCTTGTCCCACATACCCCGCGGCGATGGTCCAATAACGTTGCCGAATCGAGCGACACTTCGTCGTTCCACCTCCCTGCGAGTACCCCATGGCCACCAACACCACCACCGCCGCCACCGAGACCGATGCCGCAGACGAAGGCAACGAGAGCATGACGGCCGTCCAGAAGCTGCGCGAGCAGGCCGACGCCGTCGTCCAGCGGATCCAGCCGCAGATCGCCGCCGTCTCCACGTACGCGCGCGACGAGCCGGCCAAGGCGCTCCTCATCTCGGCCGCCGCCGGCGCGGCGCTGATGGGCGTCATCGCCCTCATCGTCCGCTCGAGCGGGCGCTCGTCGGTGCCGGGCGCCTCGGCCGGCCGCTCGGCGATGGCAGCGATCCGCGACGCCGCCCTCGACCTGGCCGACAGCGCCCAGACCATGGCGATGGACGCCCTCGAGGCGACCAAGCAGCGCGCCGCCGACGCGCTCGAGTCGAGCCAGAAGCGCGCGGCCGATGCGTTGGGGTCGACGCAGAAGCGCGCCAACGACGCCCTCGACTCGACCCAGAAGCGCGCCTCGGCCGCGGCCGACAGCGTCGCCGAGACGGTCGCCGACACCTGGAAGAAGGTGCGCGACCAGGCCGCGCCGGTCGTCGACAAGATCAAGCCGCAGATCGACGCCGCCGCCGCCTACGCCCGGGAGGAGCCGGCCCGCACCGCCCTCGGCCTCGCCGCCGCGGGCGCGATCATCGCCGGGCTGATCGCCCTGGCGCGACAGTCGGAAGACGATTCGCTGAGCTGACGCGACACGGCCGCTGCACCTCGCCGGCGAGGTGCGGTGGCGTCAACGTCGCGGGGCACAGCGATTGCCGACGCGCTGCATCCACTTTTCTCTTTTCTCAGGAGCAGCGCATGTCGCACCCCACGGTTCCCCGTCTCTCGATCCTTTCCGCCAGCGTCGGCCTCGCCTTCCTCGTCGCCGCATCGGCAGCGACGGCCCAGGGGACGAGCACGTCCGCGTCGCCGTCCACCGCCACGGGCATGAAGGCCGGCGCCGGCGCCTCGCTCGCTTCGGCCGACAAGAGCTTCGTCGAGAAGGCCGCCGTCGGCGGCCTCGCCGAGGTCGAGATGGGCAAGATGGCGCAGCAGAAGGGGTCGAGCGATCAGGTCAAGCAATTCGGCTCGCGCATGGTCGAGGACCACTCCAAGGCGAACGACGAGCTCAAGCAGGTCGCGAGCAGCAAGGGCATCACGCTGCCGACCGAGCTCGACGCCAAGCACAAGTCCAAGATGGACAAGATGCAGAAGCTGTCGGGCGCGCAGTTCGACCGGGCCTACATGGACGACATGGTCGCCGACCACAAGCAGGACGTCGCCGACTTCAAGAAGCAGGCGAACTCGGGCAAGGACAGCGACCTGAAGGCGTTCGCCGCCAAGACGCTGCCGACCCTCGAGGATCACCTCAAGATGGCGCAGTCGACCGAGGCCGCCGTCAAGGGCAGCAAGTCCGCGAGTCGTTGAACGCGGGCCGACGCGGCGGCCACCGTAAGGGCGCCGACCGACCGGCGCTCAGGCGACCGCGCGCCCGCGAAACGTGCGAGCCGCGAGCGGCCGCGCCCGCGCGCGGCCGGCGAGCCGCACGATCGACGTGCCGGCCAGCGTCAGCAGGGCGACGATCGACCAGACGCCGAGCTGCGGCGCCGTGAAAGCGGCGACGCCGAGCAAGGTCGCCAGCCCGACCCACATGGCGGCCTCCAAGGGCGCCGAGCGGTCCGTGGTCGGGCGGGCGTGTAGCCCGGCCAGCAGGAGGGCGACGACCGCGAGGGCCAGGCACGGCAGGCGCTCCGGGAAGCTGACGGCGGCCGCATGCCCGCCGAACAGCATCGCGATCGACGAGGCCGGCGAGATCACGGCGACGAGCAGAAACAGGAATCGATTCAGCATGGCCAGCCCCGAACGTGGGATCGACGCCCGACATGGGCTCGACGAAGACCCGCAGGGTATCGAGCCGGCCTCGCCGCCGGGCCCCCGCAGCTGCGGGGATCGCGACAGCCGGCGCCCGCCGTTCACGGGGTTTGCAGCGGCATCCGACAGGCCGGACCGCCCGCGACCGTGATATTCGTCACGCGCCCTTCGCCGGCCACTGGCCGGGCGGCGAGTCTCAGAGCGCGCTTCGGCGAGAGGCGCTGGGGCTTCATGCGACGCGTCGAGCGAGGCACGAGTAGCACCCGCGCTTGGCGTTGTGGAGGTGGACGTAGCGGACCCGCGGGTCGGCCATCAGGCGCTCGATCTCGGCGCGGACCGATTCGCCCTCGCACACTTCGGCGTCGACGATCAGGTCCTCGACGTCGTAGGCGCGCAGCGAGATCTGGCGACGCCGCACCGACTCGGGGACCTCGCCGAAGGCCATCGTCCGCTGGCGAGCGCCGACCTTCACGTAGATCGGGCCCGAGGCGCGGTACGGCGAGCGCGCTGGCTGGTGCTCGAACGGCAGGAGCAGGAGCTCGTCGCCCGCCTGCGCGTCCTCGAGGCTGATGCGGCACGGGTAGCCGGGGCTCGACGCGGCGCGAACGCGGCGGATGCCGCGCGGCGCGAGCTCGTCGGGCGGCAGGGCGAACAATTCTTCGAACGGGGTGGGCGAGAGGCCGACGATCTGGAAGGAAGGCATGGCGAGTCCGGTGGCATGTCGATGCGCGATGTTCGCGTCGCCGGCGGTGCCGCGCTCGCCGCAATCGGACATGCGATCCGATGCCGCCGCGACCGCGCGGCCTCTCGGCGCCCCGGCGCGCTCGCGGCGGGCTCAGCGCTTGCGCGCGAGCGTCAGTCCGTCGCCGATCGGAAGGAGCGACAGGTCGATGCGCTCGTCGCCGTGCAGCTTGGCGTTGAGCGCCTGCAGCGCGGCGGTGTCGGCGTCGTCGCCGGCCGGGTGCGCGACCCTGCCGCTCCACAAGGTGTTGTCGATGGCGATCAGGCCGCCGCGGCGCAGCAATTGCAGGCAGCGCTCGTAGTAGCCGTCGTAGCTGCTCTTGTCGGCGTCGATGAACGCGAAGTCGTACTGCCCGGCCTCGCCGGCGACGAGCCGTTCGTCGAGGGTGGCGAGCGCCGGCGCCAGCCGCAGATCGATCTTGTGCGCGACGCCGGCCTGCTCCCAGTACGGCCGGCCGACGCGCGTGTACTCGTCGCTCACGTCGCACGCCAGCAGCCTTCCGTCGTCGGGCAAGGCGAGCGCGACCGTCAGCGCGCTGTAGCCGGTGAACACGCCGATCTCGAGCGCGCGGCGCGCGCCGAGGAGCGTGACGAGCAGGGCCATGAACTGGCCCTGCTCCGGCGCGATCTGCATGCCGGCGTGCGGATGCGACGCGGTCGCGGCGCGCAGCGCCGCCTGCGCCGGGTGCTCGCGCAGCGAGTTCGCGACGAGGTATCGGTACAGCTCGTCGTCGACGGTGATCGTTCGGCGCGACATCGTTCAGCCGAGCTGGATCTCGCCGTCGAACCTGACGTTGAGCTTGAGGCCGGGGATGTCGAGCGTCATCGTCGCCGGGAACGACGTGCCGCTCTCGCCGGCCGCGAGCGCCTTCGCGACCGCCTGCTCGATCTCGCGCTGCGAGCTGACGCCGACCATCTTGAGGAACTTGCGGATGCTGATGTTGAAGGTCTCTTCGTTCATGCCGTTCTCCGGAAGCGATCGATCCCGTAGTCTGGCGCAAGTCGCGGCTCGAGGTCACGACTCGGCCGGCTCGATCGGCACGCGCCGCTCGCGCACCGTGAGCCAGGCGCCCGCCGCGCCGCAGACGGCGATGAGCGCCATGCCGACGAGCGACGGCACGTCGGGCACGTGCGAGAAGACGAGCCAGCCGCCGACCATCGCGAAGGCGATCTGCGCGTAGAGGTAGGGCGTGAGCGTCGACGCCGGCGCGCGCTGGTACGCCAGGATCAGGAAGAAGTGCCCGACCGTCCCCATCAGCCCCATGAGGCCGAGCAGCGCCCACCAGTTCCAGCTCGGCAGCGACGTCCACACGAACGGCAGCGGCAACGTCGCGATCAGGGTGCCGACCCAGCCCGTGTAGAAGTGCATCGTGATCGGCTTTTCGGTCCGCGCCAGCCGGCTGGTGAGGATCTGGAACCAGGCGTTCGTCAGCACGAGCGCGAGCGGCAGCAGGATCGCCCAGCTGAAGACGCTGCCGCCCGGCCGCAGGATGACGAGCGTGCCGGCGAAGCCGCCCGCCACCAGGACCCAGCGCAGTCGCGAGACCTCTTCCTTCAGCGCCGTCGCGGCGAGCAGCGTGACGAGGAGCGGCGCGATCAGCACGATCGAGGTGAACTCCGCGAGCGGCATGTAGCGCAGGCTGAGGAAGGCGAGCGTGCTCGACGCCAGCAGCAAGGTGCCGCGCAGCAGCTGGAAGCGGGGGTGCTCGGTCCGCAGCACCGCCATGCCCATTCGCGGCAGCACGACCAGCGTCGTCGCCACCGCCTGGAAGGCATAGCGGAACCACAGGCCCATCAGGATCGGCACGCCGATGGTCGAGACCTTGGTCGCCGTGTCGAGCGTCGCGAAACAGGCGACGGCGACGACCACCAGGCCGATCCCTGCCAGGATGCGTTCGGATTCGCGGTCGCGCGGGCTGGGCACGGACGGACCATACCGCGACCCGCGCTTCGAGCCGGCACGCGGGCTGTCGGGCGCGCACCGAACCGCGCGACTCAGCCCGTTCGATCCGGGCCGGGTCGCGCCGCTGCAGGCGCGCGCGCGGGCGCGGGCAGCACCTCGCTCGCCGCGCTGCGCTTGTGGAAGTACAGCCGCCCGACGACCGCCCGCGCCGCCTCCGACTTCAGCGCCCATTCGGTCAATCGATCCGACTGGAAGCGATCGAACGCCCAGCGCAACGCGCGCTTGAGCGCGAAGCCGGGATAGCGGCCGCGCAGCGTCTCCTCGGGCTGCGCCGCCTGGCCGCGCAGCCATCGGGCCGCTGCCGACCCCGCCATCTCGCCGTACCGCAGCGAGGTGTGGATGCCGCCCGCGGTCAGCGGCGAGACGAGCCCGGCGGCGTCGCCGACCAGCAGCACGCGGTCGCCGAACACGCGCGGCAGGACGCCGCCGCACGGGATCATTCCGGCACGCGTGCCGCTCGGCCGTCCGCGCGGTGGCGGATCAGCGGCGCGAAGCGATCCAGCAAGGCCATCACGTCGGGGGCGTGGCCGCGCGCATGTCGACGCGCCACGCCGAGCTGCAGTCCGCCGACGCCCTCGAAGGCCCAGCCGATGTAGCCCGGCGCGAGTCGGCGGTCGACGAGGCAATGCAGCGCCTCCGGGTCGTGCAGGGTTGCTCCCGCGAACTCGAGCTCGATGCCGGACAGGAACTCGCGGTTGCTGCTCAGGCCGCACAGGCGGGCCACCTTCGAGTGCGGCCCGTCGGCGCCGACGAGGTAGCGCGCGTGGAACGCGCGGTTGACGCGCCAGCCGCGGTCGTCGCGCGTCAGCGAGGACAGCGCCATGCCCAGCAGAAGACGACGCCGACGCGCATCGCCTGCTCCACCATCCAGCGCAGGACGCCGCCGGTGTCGGTGGCGAGAAAGTGATAGCCCGACGCCTGCAGGCGGACGTGGCGCAACGACGGCGCGTAGACGCACACCGCCGGGATCGGCCGCGTCAGGCCCGGCGGCATCGAGCGGAGCCAGCCGATCTCGGCGACTTCGCGCACGAGCAGCCCGGTCGTGTGCAGGCGCGCTCCGGGATGCGGCTTGCGGTCGATGACGCAGACGCGCTGGCCGGCGAGCGCGGCCTCGCGCGCGCAGGCGAGGGGCGAAGCTCGCGCCGACGACGAGGAGATCGAATTGCATGGTCGCAGCTTGCCGCCGCGATGTGCGAGCGGTTCGAAGCGAACGCGAAGCGACGGTGAAGGCGCCCGCCGAAGAGCGGCGCGTCGCGGCGCCCGCAGCGCACGCATCTCGGACATGTCCGACAAGAAGCGTCGGCGTCGTGCGCTTGCGCTGTCGGGCGCGCCGCTCACCATCGGTCGATGCCCGCCCACAAGCCGCTCGTGTGGCTGCCCGCCTGCCACCGCAACCTCGACCTGTCCGACCCCGGGGGCTACACGGTGCTGGCCGACCGGTATGCCGCCGCAGTGTGCGGGCTCGGCCTGCAGGCGGTGCTGTTCCCGATGGCGGACGCCGGCGACGTCTCCGACCTCCTGCCGCTCGTCGACGGCGTGCTCCTCACCGGCTCGCCGTCGAATGTCGAGGCCACCCACTTCGGCGAACCGGCGTTGCCGAGCGACCTCCTCGACCCGCGCCGCGATCGGCTGACGATGGCGCTGGTCCGCGCCGCCATCGATGCCGGCACGCCGCTGTTCGGCGTGTGCCGCGGCCTGCAGGAGATGAACGTGGCGCTCGGCGGCAGCCTTTATCAGCAGCTCCACACCGTGTCGGGCTTCATGGACCACCGCGAGCCCGCCGGCGACGACCCCGAGGTCCAGTTCGGCGAGCGACACGAGGTCACGCTGGCGCCCGGAAGCGCGTTCGCGCAGTGGGCCGGCGCGACGCATGCACAGGTCAACTCGCTGCACGGCCAGGGCATCAAGCGCCTCGGCGCCGGCCTCGTCGCCGAGGCGCATGCACCCGACGGCCTGGTCGAGGGCGTGCGCGTCGGCACCGCCCGGGCATTCGCGTACGGCGTGCAGTGGCACCCGGAGTGGCACCACGACCGCATCGCGTTCTACCAGCGCACGCTCGAGGCGTTCGCGGCGGCGTGCCGCGAGCATTGTGCGATGCGCGTCGGCCTGGCCGCGCCGCGCGAGGCCTAGCGGCGCCGCGCCGGCCGGGCGTCGACCGCGCCGACTTGCGCGAGCCGGGTCAGGCGCGTCAAATGCCGGCGAGGCGAGTCGACGAAGCCTGCCTCTCGCGAGACGTTTGGGAAGACGCTCCATGACTCTGCTGCAATGCGCGATCGAGTGAGGCCTGCCGCGCGCTGGCTGGCCGCCGCGGCGCCGCTGCTGCTCGGCGGATGCCAGTCCGCCCTCCTCGATCCGCGCGGCCCCGTCGGCCGCGCCGAGCGGCTCATCCTGGTGAATTCGATGGCGATCATGCTGGCCATCGTTGTGCCGACGATCATCGCAACGCTCGCCTTCGCATGGTGGTTCCGCGCCTCGAACAAGCGTGCGCGCTACCTGCCGACGTGGGCCTTCTCCGGGCGCATCGAGCTGGTGGTGTGGTCGATCCCGGCGATGGTGATCCTGCTCCTCGGCGGCGTGACCTGGCTCGGCTCGTACGACCTCGATCCCGCGAAGCCGCTGGTGTCGGACCGCAAGGCGATCGACGTGCAGGTCGTGTCGCTCGACTGGAAGTGGCTCTTCATCTACCCGGACCAGCGCGTCGCGAGCGTCAACGAGCTGGTCGTGCCGGCCGGGGTGCCGCTGCACTTCACCCTCACGTCGGCGAGCGTGATGAACACGTTCTTCGTGCCGCAGCTGGGCAGCATGATCTACACGATGAACGGACACGCCACGGAGCTGCACCTGCAGGCCGACGATCCGGGCACGTACTACGGCCGGTCGGCCCATTTCAGCGGCGACGGCTTCTCCGACATGGAGTTCGCGGTGCGGGCGTTGCCTGCCGCCGAGTTCGACGCCTGGGTCGCCTCGGCGCGCGCGTCCGCGGGCGCGCTCGATGCGGCGCGCTACGGCAGGCTCATGCAGCAGGGTCTCGAGCCGCGTCCCATCCTCTTCAGCGCCGTCGAGCCCGGCCTCTTCGACCGGATCGTCGGCCAGCACATCCCGCCGGCGCCCGGCCCGCCGCTCGAGGGCGGAGGCGCGAGGGAGAAATGACATGTGGGGCAAGCTGACCTGGGCCGCCATCCCGTACCACGAGCCGTTGCCGCTCGTCTCGGCGGCGGTCGTCGGCATCGTGCTGCTCGCGACGATCGCCTGGGTCGTCGCCAAGGGCCACCTTCCCTACGTCTGGAAGGAGTGGCTCACGAGCGTCGACCACAAGCGCATCGGCATCATGTACGTCATCCTGGCGCTGGTGATGCTGCTGCGCGGCTTCTCCGACGCGCTGCTCATGCGCGCCCAGCAGGCGGTCGCGGTGAACGCGCCCGGCTTCCTTCCGCCCGAGCACTACAACCAGGTGTTCTCGGCGCACGGCACGCTGATGATCTTCTTCGTCGCGATGCCGTTCGTGATCGGCCTGATGAACTTCGTCGTGCCGCTGCAGCTCGGCGCGCGCGACGTCGCCTTCCCGACCCTGAACTCGGTCGGCTTCTGGCTGACCGCCAGCGGCGCGCTGCTGGTCAACGTCTCGCTCGTCGTCGGCGAGTTCGCGCGCACCGGCTGGCTGCCCTACCCGCCGCTCTCCGAGCTCGCCTACTCGCCCGGCGTCGGCGTCGACTACTACCTGTGGGCGCTGCAGATCTCGGGGGTGGGAACGCTTCTCGCGGGCGTCAACCTCGTCACCACGGTGCTCAAGGTGCGCGGCCCCGGCATGACCTACCTGCGCATGCCGATGTTCTGCTGGACGACGCTGGCCTCGAACCTGCTCATCGTCGCCGCGTTTCCGATCCTCACCGCCACGCTGGCGATGCTCCTGCTCGACCGCTACCTCGGCTTCCACTTCTTCACCAACGACGCCGGCGGCAACATGATGATGTTCATGAACCTCATCTGGGCCTGGGGGCACCCGGAGGTCTACATCCTCGTCCTGCCGGCGTTCGGCATCTTCTCGGAGGTGACGTCGACGTTCTCGAGCAAGCCGCTGTTCGGCTACCGCTCGATGGTCGTCGCGACGATGGCGATCTGCATCATCTCGTTCATGGTGTGGCTGCACCACTTCTTCACGATGGGCGCCGGGCCGAACGTCAACGCGATCTTCGGGATCGCGACGATGGTGATCGCCGTGCCGACCGGCGTGAAGATCTTCAACTGGCTGTTCACGATGTACGGCGGCCGCGTCCGCTTCAACGCGCCGATGCTGTGGACGATCGGCTTCATGGTCACCTTCGTGATCGGCGGCATGACCGGCGTGCTGCTCGCCGTGCCGCCGGCCGACTTCGTGCTGCACAACAGCCTGTTCCTGGTCGCCCACTTCCACAACGTCATCATCGGCGGCGTGCTGTTCGGCCTCTTCGCGGGCTACGAGTACTGGTTCCCGAAGGCGTTCGGATTCCGGCTGCACGAGCGCCTCGGCCAGGCCGCGTTCTGGTTCTGGATCGTCGGCTTCTACGTCGCCTTCATGCCGCTCTACGTGCTCGGCCTGATGGGCATGACGCGCCGCATGCAGCACTACAACGTGCCCGAGTGGCAGCCCTGGCTGCTCGTCGCCTCGGCGGGGGCGGTGCTGATCGCCATCGGCGTCGGCCTGCAGGTCGTGCAGCTCGTCTGGAGCATCCGCCAGCGCGAGGCGCTGCGCGACCGCACCGGCGATCCGTGGAACGGCCGATCGCTCGAGTGGTCGGTGCCGTCGCCGCCGCCGATGTTCAACTTCGCCGTCCTGCCGAACGTCGAGGGCGAGGAAGCGTACTGGGCGATCAAGCAGCGCGCGATCGAGAAGCAGGCGCTTAGGCCCGAGCCCGACTACACCGACATCCACATGCCGCGCAACAGCCCGGTGGGCTTCATCTGCGCGTTCTTCTCGACCCTGATGGGATTCGCGCTGATCTGGCACATCTGGTGGCTGGTGATCGTCGGCCTCGTCTGCGCCTATGCGACGTTCGTCGTCTTCGCCTGGCGCGACGTGCACGAGGAGCCGATCCCCGCCAGCACGGTCGCCGGCATCGACCGCGCGAACCGCAGCGCCCGCCGCGAGGCGCTCGCCACTTTGCAGCCGGTGACATGAGCATCGGCGAAGCCGCCCTGCCCGGCCGCGCGCCATCGCGAGGTCGCGAGCACTCGCACGCCGCCGGACTCTCCGAGCACGAGGCGCACGCCTCTTCGCTGCGGATCGTCGTCGCCTACGGCTTCTGGATCTTCCTGATCAGCGACATCATCCTGTTCGCCGCCTTCTTCGCGACCTACGCCGTGCTGAGCGACAGCACCGCAGGCGGCCCCGCCGGGCGCGACCTGTTCGACATGCGCCTGGTCGCGATCGAGACGGCGTGCCTGCTGACCTCGAGCGTCACCTGCGGGTTCGCCGTGCTCGGCGCGCAGGCGAGGAACAGCCGGCTCTTCCACGGCGCCATGGCCGTCACCTTCGTCCTCGGCGCCGCGTTCCTCGCGATCGAGCTGCACGAGTTCGCCGACATGGTCGCCCACGACGCGGGCCCGACGCGCAGCGGCTTTCTCTCCGCCTTCTTCGCGCTCATCGGCTGCCACGGGCTGCACGTCACCGCCGGCCTGCTCTGGCTGCTGACGATGATGGCGCAGGTCGTCGCCAAGGGCTACCGTGAAGACATCCTGCGCCGGATCCTCTGCTTCGCGCTCTTCTGGCACACCCTCGACATCATCTGGGTGGGCCTCTTCAGCCTCGTCTATCTCGTGGGAATGACCGCATGAGCAACATCGAGCCGCCCGTGGAAGGCCACCACGGCGACGTCGCCCCCGGCGACGAGCAAGGCGCCGACGACATCGGCCGCGGCATCCGCGGGTACCTCCTCGGCTTCGTGCTGGCGGCGGGCCTGACCGCCGTCTCGTTCTACATCGTGCGCAGCACGCTCGTCTGGACGCCGAGCATCCCGATCGCGCTCTCCGTCCTGGCGGTCGCGCAGATGGGAGTGCACCTGGTCTTCTTCCTGCACATGACCTCGGGGCCCGACAACGTCAACAACCTGATGGCGCTGGCCTTCGGCCTGTTGATCGTGATGCTGCTGGTGTTCGGATCGCTCTGGATCATGAGCCACCTGAACCACAACATGATGCCGATGGACCAGCTGATGCGCATGCAGCGCTGAGCGCGCTCACAGCTCGACCCGGCTTCCCGCCTCGGGCGCCTCGACGCGCCAGCCGAGCCGGGCCGCGATCGTGTCGCTGAAGCCGCAGGCGGTGGCCGACTCGCCGTGAACGACGAACGTGCGGCCGGGCGGCGCCGTGAAGTGACCGAGCCACGCGAGCAGGGCATCGCGGTCGGCGTGCGCCGACAAGCCGCCGATCGTGTGGATGCTCGCGCGCACCGCATGCTCTTCGCCGAACAGTCGCACGCGCTTGTCGCCGTCGACCAGGCGCCGGCCGAGCGTGCCTTCGGCCTGGAAGCCGACGATCACGATCGCGCATTCGGGCCGCCCGAGGTTGTGGCGCAGGTGATGGCGGATGCGGCCGGCGTCGCACATCCCGCTCGCCGCGACGATGACCGCCCCGGCCTTGATCTGGTTGAGCGCCATCGATTCCTCGACGCTCTTGGTGAAGCGCAGGCTGAGCCCCTCGGGCGGCGCGCGTCGCATCGACAGCATCTCGCGCGTCTCCTCGTCGAGGAATTCCGGGTGGCTCAGCGTGATGGCGGTGACGCGGTCGGCCATCGGCGAATCGACGAAGACCCGCATCGGCGGCAGCCGCCCCTGGCGTCGCAAGTCGGCGAGGAGGAACAGCAGCTCCTGCGTGCGGCCGAGCGCGAACGCGGGGATGACGATGTTGCCGTGGCGTCGCCGCAGCGTGTCCTCCATCACGACGACCAGCTCGTCGATCGTCTCCTTCAGCGGCCGGTGCAAGCGGTTGCCGTACGTGGACTCGACCACGAGCACGTCGGCTGCCTCGATCGGCGTCGGATCGCGGACGATCGGCCGGCCGGGCTGGCCGAGGTCGCCGGAGAACACGAGCTTGCGCGTGCGCCCGCCCTCGTCGAGCCGCAGCTCGACGATCGCCGATCCCAGTATGTGCCCGGCATCACGCAACCGGAAGCGCACGCCGGGATGCGGCTCCACCTCTGCGTCGTAGGCGACGCCTTCGACCTGCTCGAGACTGGCCTCGGCCTGCGCGACGGTGTACAGCAGCTCGAGGGCTCCGCCCCCCCGCCGGCGGCCGCGTCCGCGCTCGCGCTGGCCGCGGCTCCACTCGGACTCCTGGATGAAGGCGCTGTCGAGCAGCATCACCGACAGCAGGTCGGCCGTCGCGCTCGTCGTGTACGCGCGGCCGCGAAAGCCGAGCGCGCACAGCCGCGGCAGGAGGCCGCTGTGGTCGATGTGGGCGTGCGTGATCAGCACGAAGTCGATCTCGCTCGGCCGGAACGGCCAGGCCGCGAAGTTGCGCTCGCGCGCTTCCCGGCCACCCTGGTGCATGCCGCAATCGACGACGAAGCGCACGCCCTCGCCTTCGACGAGTACGCAGGAGCCGGTGACTTCCCGGGCCGCGCCGACGAAAGTGAGTCGCATGGGCGCCCTCGCGTCCTCAGGGCGAGCGCTGGACCGTCTTTTCCAGCTTGGCGACGTCCAGGCCCATCGCCGTCAATCGACCGAGCAGCGCGGCGTAGCGGGTTTCGTCGACGACGGGCGATCGAGACAGGATCCAGAGGTACTCGCGCGTCGGCTCGCTGACGGCCGCCAGCTGGTACGCGTCGTCGAGATCGACGACCCAGTACTTGCCCCACACGAAGGGCACGAAGGAGAGCCACGCCGGCGCGAAGCGCACCTCGAGGCGGGCCGAGGAATCGCCGCCGATCTGGCGCGCGACGCCGATCGCCTGGTCCATCTGGCCGTTCTCGAGCCGGCACTGGTTGACGACGCGCAGCCCGCCTTCGGGCAAGAGGCTGTACTCGGCCGAGGTGTCGGAGACGCACTTGCGCTGGAACCAGTTCGGGAACTTGGCGATCTCGTGCCAGCGGCCGAGGTAGCGCGGCACGTCGAGCCGCGGGATCGCCTGCAGCGGGGCGGCGGACTGCGCCGATGCGGCCGCACTCAGCGACGTCAGGGCGCACAGCCAAAGTATCTTCAGGAGCTTCATGGGTGTCCTTGCAGCTGGTTCGTCATCCCGGCCGCCACGCCATGTCGATTCTCCCGTCGACGATGCCGATGCGCCGGTCGGCGAGCGAGGCGAACTGGGCGTCGTGCGTGACCGCGACCACCGTCTTGTTCAGGTCGCGCGTCAGGCCGCGCAGGATGTCGCGCACGTTGGCGCTCGAGATCGAGTCGAGGTTGCCCGTGGGCTCGTCGGCGAGGATGACGAGCGGGTCGTTCGCCAGCGCCCGGGCGATCGCGACGCGCTGGCGCTGGCCGCCCGACAGCTGGCTCGGCCGCTTCGCGTGCTGCCCCGCGAGGCCGAGGCGATCGAGCAGCGCCGCGGCGCGCGCGCGCGCCGCCTCGTCGCCGAGCCGGCCGAGCTTGCGGATGGGCAGCGACACGTTGTCGACGACGCTGAACTCGGCGAGCAGGAAATGGAACTGGAACACGTAGCCCAGACGCGCGAGGCGAAAGTCGGTGAGCTGGTCGTCGTCGAAGCCGGTGGTGTCCTCGCCGTCAATCCAGATTCGCCCGCTCGTCGGCATGTCGAGCAGGCCGAGCAGGTACAGGAGCGACGACTTGCCCGACCCCGACGGCCCCATCACGCAGACGAACTCGCCGCGCCGGATCTCGAGATTGACGTCCTGCACGAGCGTCACGGGCACCTCGCCGGCAAGCGTGCGCGTCACGTTCTCGACCCGGATGACCGGCGGCGGTGCGGGCTCGTTGCCGCTCACGCCGCCCCGCGCAGGATGTCGACCGGATGCACGCTGCCCGCCCGCCGCGCCGGCAGATAGGAGGCGGCGAGACACGACAGCATGGCGAACAGGACCGCGAGCGCGTACTGCTCGGCGCCCCACCAGATCGGCAAGTGCACGACCTCCGAGACGCCGGGGGGACGGATCACCACCTGCCCGAGCACCTGCATCAGCACCAGGCCGAGCAGGACCCCGAGCGCGCTGCCGAACACGCCGACGATGAGCCCCTCGAGCAGGAAGATGCGCTTGAGGTCGCGGGCATGGAAGCCCATCGCCTTCATGATCGCGATGTCGCGCGTCTTCTCCATGACGATCGTCGAGATCGTGTTGTAGATGCCGAACGCGGCCACCACCAGGATCGCCGAGACGACGCTGAACATGATGACGTTGCGCACCAGCAGCAGGCTCAGGATGTCTTCCGACGCTTCCACCCACGACACCGACTTGTAGCCCGTCGCCGCTTCGATGGTCTGCGCCACGCCCTGCGCGTCGTAAGGGTCGGCGAGCTGGATGATCACGCGGTTGACGCGGTTCTCGCGTCCGAGCAGCGCCTGCGCGCGCTTGAGCAGGACGAACGCCTGGCCTTCGTCGTAGCCGGCGTTGCCGGTGCGAAAGATGCCGACGACGCGCAGCGGCCGGCTCGTTCCGTCGGCCGCGATGACGTTCAGCGAGCCCGCCAGGTGCAGGCTGAACTTGTCGACCAGTCCCTGGCCGATGACGATGCCGTTCGGGTCGGCCGCCAGCGCGTCGAGCGAGCCGGCGATCATCTTCTCTTCGATGGTCGTCACCTGCTTCATCTTCTCGGGCACCGCGCCGGACAGCGTCACCGCCTGCTGGCGGCCGGCGAAGGTGAGCACGGCGGCGCCGGCGAGCACCGGCGCGGCGCGAACGCCCGGCAGCGCCTCGATGAACTCGAGCCGCTGCGGCCAGCCGCGGATGCCCCGCGTCTCGCGCGGCGGCTTGACGTTGCGGACGCTGACCGCCGCATCGGGCCAGCGCAGCTCGGCCGGCTGCGCGCGCCCCTGACGCACCTCGTCGTAGACGGTGATGTGCGGGCTGTTGTCGACCAGGCGCTTGAGGAAGTCCTTCTCGGAGCCGCGCATCAGCGCCGACACGGCGAGGTAGAACGCCACCCCGAGCACCACGCCCGTCAGCGAGACCAGGGTCTGGCGCTTGCGGCTCGTCAGGTGAGCCAGCGCGACGTCGAGGGCGATCGCCATCGCGTCAGCGCTTCGCCGATGCGGCCGAGGCCGCCGCCGGCACGCCGCGGGCGCGCTCGCCGTCGCGCAGCGACTCGGGCGACAGCACGACGCTCTCGCCCTCGGCGAGCCCGTCGACGATCTCCGTGCGCTCGCTGCCGGCGACGCCCTTGCGCACCTGGCGCTGCTTCACGCGGCCGTCCTGCATCACCCAGACGGTGCTGCCTTTCAGGGCGCGGCTCGGCACGAGCAGCGCGTTCTCGCGCCGCGACACGATGAGGTTGGCGTCCATCGTCATGCCCGTGCGCAGCGGGCCGGCGTCGACGGCGGGCGCGTCTGCGAGACGGACCCGGACGCGGTAGCTGCGCGACACCGGATCGCCCTTGGGCGTGATGTCCGCCACCTCGCCGTCGAACAGGCGCCCGGGCAGCGCGTCGGTGCGCAGCGTCACCTTCTGGCCGACCACGACGCGCGGGATGTCCTCCTCGTCGACCTCGGCGCTGACGCGCAGCGGCGCGCAGCACGCCAGCGTCAGCACCGTCTGGCCGGCGCCGACGAACTGGCCGGGCTCGCCGTCGCGGCGCAGCACGATGCCGTCGGCCGGCGCGATGAGCTGGTT
>DATIDZ010000345.1:0-4656 GCA_035456045.1 Caldimonas sp. | reverse complement strand
CATCTGCGGCTACATCTTCGGCGGCGCCTGGCTGGGCCTGTGCGCCGGCATGCTGGCTGCAATGACCGCGGCGAACCTCATCGACGCCAATTCCATCCAGCGAACGATCGCCGGCCTGCACGCGGCGATCTCGGCGTCCTCGCCGATGTCGACGGCCGCGACGTCGATGGACCGCTTCGACACCGCGTCGTTTCGCGGCGCCGCGACCGTGCTGCTCGCCGTCGGCGCGCTGATCTGGCTGGCGACCGTCGTCTGGTGCGTCGTTGCCTGGGGGGCCTTTCGCCGATCGTTCGCGGTGCCGCGCTGGCGCGCCTGGCTCGCCACCTCGATCTGGATCGCGCTGGTGGCGGCGATCGTCTGGCTGCCCTTGCAGCTCGCCTGAAGTCCGGCGCGGTCGAGGGACCGCGGGGCTAGCGCTCGATGCGCGCCACCGCGCTGTGCGCGTGGATCGACTCGAAGTTCTCGACGTCGACCGTGTAGCGGCCGATGCGCGCGTCGGCGTTGAGCTTCAGCGCGACGTCGCGCACCATGTCCTCGACGAACTTCGGGTTCTCGTAGGCCCGCTCGGTGATCCATTTCTCGTCGGCGCGCTTGAGCGACGACCAGATCTCGGCCGAGGCCGAATCCTCGGCGAAGCGCACGAGCTCGAGCCACGACAGCTCCCCGAGGGCTTCGACGCGGATCGTCACGTGCGAGCGCTGGTTGTGCGCGCCGTAGTCGGAGATCTCCTTCGAGCACGGGCAGAGCGACTTGACCGGAACGACCACTTCGACCCAGACGGCGCTCTCGGTCGTCCTGGCCTCGACGACGAACCGGCCCTGGTATTCGAGCAGGCTCTCGACGCCGGACACCGGCGCGCGCTTGCGCAGGAAGAACGGGAAGGAGGCCTCGATCCGGCCGGCCGCGGCGCCGAGCAACGCCAGCATGCGCGCGCTCTCGCGGCGGAGCATCGCGGCGTCGAGCGGATCGTCGAGGGCGTCGAGCCAGGCGACGAAGCGCGACATGTGCGTGCCCTTCTGCTCGGCCGGCAGGGCGACGTCGAGCGACCAGTCGGCGACGGTCGGCACGACGGCACCTTCGATGCGCAGCTGGACCGGATAGCGCACGCCGCGCACGCCGACGCGCTGGATCGCGAGATGGCGATCGTCTCGCGCGGCTTGCGTGTCGGGGATGTGCAGGGCGTCGATCAGGTTGGTCATCGTGCGTCGTCAGGCCCGTGGGAGCGGGCGCCCTCAAGCATGCCAGCAATCGATCGGCGCCGCCGGCGTGCGGGCTCGCGCGCCGACGAGCTGCGGTCCTATTGCCCGACCGCCGTTCGCAGCAGCGCGGGCGCGGTGCCAAAGCGGCGCTGGATCGACTGCTCGATGCCGGCCGCGTCGAGGCCGCACTGGGCGAGCAGCTTCGCCGGATCGCCGTGCTCGACGAAGGTATCGGGAAGGCCGAGCGTGAGCACCGGAATGTCGATTCGCGCCGCCGCCAGGGCCTCGAGCACGGCGCTGCCGGCGCCGCCCAGGATCGTTCCTTCTTCCACCGTGACGATTGCATCATGGCGGCGCGCGAGGTCAGTCACCAGGGCGACATCGAGCGGCTTGGCGAAGCGCATGTTGGCGACCGTCGCATCGATGCGCTCGGCCGCGGCGAGCGCGGGATAAAGCAAGGTGCCGAAGGCGAGGATCGCGATCCGCTTGCCGTGCGCCGTGGTCCGCGACATCTCGCGCCGGATCTCGCCGGTGCCGAACGGGATCTCGCTCATCTCGGCCTGCACCGCGACGCCCGCGCCGGCGCCGCGCGGATAGCGCACGGCCACCGGGTGGTTCTGCAGGAACGCGGTGTAGAGCGCCTGCCGGCACTCGTTCTCGTCGGCCGGCGTCATCACGCTGACGTTCGGGATGCAGCGCAGGTAGGCGATGTCGAACGAGCCGGCGTGCGTCGCGCCGTCGGCGCCGACGAGGCCGCCGCGATCGAGCGCGAAGACGACCGGCAGGTTCTGGATCGCGACGTCGTGGATCAGCTGGTCGTACGCGCGCTGCAGGAAGGTCGAGTAGATCGCGACCACCGGCTTCATGCCCTCGCACGCCAGGCCGGCGGCGAAGGTGACCGCGTGCTGCTCGGCGATGCCGACGTCGAAGAAGCGCTTCGGGTATCGCTTGTCGAACTCGACCATCCCCGAGCCTTCGCGCATGGCCGGCGTGATGCCGACGAGGCGCTCGTCCTTCGCGGCCATGTCGCAGAGCCACTGGCCGAAGACCTGGGTGAAGGTCGTCTTCGGCGGCGTCGACGGCTTGACGAAGCCGACCTTGGGATCGAACTTGCCCGACGCCGCGTGATAGCCGACCGGGTCGGCCTCGGCCAGCTTGTAGCCGTAGCCCTTCTTGGTGACGACGTGCAGGAACTGCGGGCCCTTGAGGTCGCGCAGGTTCTCGAGCGTGGGGATCAGCGAGTCGAGGTCGTGGCCGTCGATCGGGCCGACGTAGTTGAAGCCGAACTCCTCGAAGATGGTTCCCGGAACGACCATCCCCTTGGCGTGCTCCTCGAAGCGCTTCGCGAGCTCGAACAGGGGCGGCGCGTTCTTCAGCACCGTCTTGGCGGTGTCGCGCGCCGCGGCGTAGAACTTGCCGCTCATCAGGCGCGCCAGGTAGCGGTTGAGCGCGCCGACCGGCGGCGAGATCGACATGTCGTTGTCGTTGAGGACGACGAGCATGTCGGCCTGCGAGACACCGGCGTTGTTGAGCGCCTCGAACGCCATGCCGGCGCTCATCGCGCCGTCGCCGATGATCGCGACGCACTTGCGCGCCTCGCCCTTCATGCGGGCCGCGACGGCCATGCCGAGCGCGGCCGAGATCGATGTCGAGGAATGGGCGGTGCCGAAGGTGTCGTACTCGCTCTCGTCGCGGCGCGGGAATCCGGAGATGCCGCCGAGCTGGCGAAGCGTCGACATCCGGTCCTTGCGACCGGTGATGGTCTTGTGCGGATACGTCTGGTGGCCCACGTCCCACACCAGGCGATCGTGCGGGGTGTCGAAGACGTAGTGCAGCGCGATCGTCAGCTCGACCGTGCCGAGATTCGACGAGAAATGCCCGCCCGTCTGCGACACCATCTGGACGACGAATTCGCGCAGCTCGGTCGCGAGCTGGTTCAGCTCGGGGCGAGAGAGCCGGCGCACGTCGGCCGGAACATGGATCTGATCGAGAAGCTTGACCATCAGGATTCGCGCGCGACGACGCGGTCGGCGAGCTCGCGCAGCTGCTCGGTGTGTGCCATCGCGCTGCCGTCGAGGGCGGCGTGGGCGGCGCGGCGCAGCGCCTCGGCGTGGGCGTGCGCGGCGTCGAGGCCGAGCACGGTGACGTAGGTCGGCTTGTTGTTGTCGATGTCCTTGCCCGCCGTCTTGCCGAGCGTGGCCGACGCCTGGGTGACGTCGAGGATGTCGTCGACGACCTGGAAGGCGAGCCCCACCGCATCGCCGTAGTCGGCGAGCGACTGCCACTCGCGCGCGCTCGTCGTGCCGCAGGCCGCGCCCATCAGGACGCTGGCGCGCAGCAACGCCCCGGTCTTCCTGCGGTGCATGTCGGACAGCGCGTGCTCGTCGAGCTGGCGGCCGACGCTCGCCAGGTCGATCGCCTGGCCGCCGGCCATGCCGCCGCCGCCCGCAGCGCGCGCGAGCAGGCCGCACAGGCGCGCCTGCAGCGCCGGAGCGACGCTGCCGTCGGCGGGAGTCAGGACCTCGAAGGCGAGCGCCTGCATCGCGTCGCCGGCGAGCATCGCCTGGGCGACGCCGAAGCGGACGTGCACCGTGGGCTTGCCGCGGCGCAGGACATCGTCGTCCATGCACGGCAGGTCGTCGTGGACGAGCGAATAGGCGTGGATGAGCTCGACGGCGCACGCGGCCCGAAGCGCCGCGGCACGCTCGCCGCGGACCGCATCGGCCGCAGCGAGAACCAGCAGCGGCCGCAGCCGCTTGCCGCCGTCGAGGACGGCGTAGCGCATCGCGTCGCCGAGGCCGGCCGGCGCATCGGCGGGAACGCATCGGTCGAGCGCGGACTCGACCGCATCGAGCTCGGCGAGCGCCCAGGTATCGAACTCGTCCCGCTTCATGTCGTCGGCCACGGCCGCAGCTGGCCGTCCTCGAGCACCTTCACCTGCTGCTCGACCGCCTCGAGGCGGGAGCGGCAGTATTGGAGCAGCTCGGTGCCGCGCCGATAGCTCGCGAGCAGCCCTTCCAGCGGGAGTTGCCCGCCCTCCATGGAGGCGACCAGCGACTCCAGCTCGCTCAACGCGACCTCGTAGCTCGCGGGAACCGCCGGGGCCGGGTCGGTACGGGGATCGGTCGTCATTCAATGTGCAGAAAAGAGACGATTGTAGTCAGCCGCCCCGGCCCCAGATGCCCCTCGAAAGCGCGGGCGCCCTGCACCTCGGTCGCCGCGGGCCGGACGCGCGCCGTCCGATCCTCGCTGCGGGGGCGCTGGGTACAATCCGCGGCCCTTCGGCCGTCGCGGCGGCACTGCCGCCATCCGTCAGGCCCGCGTTGTGCCAACGCATCCCCGGAGGCTCCCCCACGCCATGTCCGACCTGCGCGTCACCCCCGAAGCGCTCGCCCCGGCCCAGTCGCCGCTTCCCGTCGGCAGCTACTTCGACCCGGCCCTGTACGAGCGGGAGGTC
>DATIDZ010000344.1:0-7049 GCA_035456045.1 Caldimonas sp. | reverse complement strand
CGCGCGTCGGCACGAGCCAGTCGCAGACGTGGAAGGCGTGCAGCCGCGCTCGCCCGGCGCGCGCGATCTGCGCCTCGAGCTTGGGGTCCCACCAGACGTGATAGACGTCCACGGCGACGCCCAGCGCGGCGACGTCGGAGGGCTCGACGCCGACGGAGGCGACGTCCGGGGGCTCGACGCCGAGCGCGGCGAGGCGATCCGGCGCCGCGGCGTTTGCCGCGGGAGGCCGCGGATCGAGCGCCTCGCACAGGTCGAGCGCCTGCTCCATCGTGTTGACGCAGGCGCGATCGGCGGCATACATCGGATGCAGCGGCTCGATCGCGAGCGGCATGCCGACGCTCCTTGCGTACTCGAGCGTCGCGGCGATGCCGTCGCGGACATCGCTGCGCGCGGCGAACAGGTCCTTCGATTGCGGCGCGCCGGAGAGCGCACCCGGCAGGCCGCCGACGACGAGGACGAGGCAGGTCGCCTCGAGCTGCTTGGCCTCGTCGACCGCGCGCCGGTTGTCGTCGAGCGCGGTGCGCCGGCCGGCGGCGTCCATCGCCGGGAACATGCCGCCGCGGCAGTAGCCCGAGAGCTCGAGCATGTGCTCGCGCACGAGCTCGGCGGTGCGCTCCATGCCGATCGCATGGACCTGGTCGCGCCACGGCGAGATCGCGCGGATGCCGTGGCGCGCGCATGCCTCGATGATCGTGTCGAGCGTGCCGGCGCCGCGCAGCGTCGCGGTGTTGATCGAGAGCCAGCGATGGTCGGCGGAGAAGTCGCGCACGAGGATCGGTCGCGAGTCGGCGCTAGCCGTCGACGCCATGCAGCGCGAGCAGGTGGCGCATGCGCGCGACGGCGAGCTCGGGCTGCTCGATGAGGCCGGCGGCGTCGGCCAGGCGGAAGATGTCGGCGAAATGACCGAGCGATCGCGCGCTCTGCTGGCCCCCGACCATCGTGAAGTGCGACTGGTGGCCGTTCAGCCAGGCGAGGAAGACGATGCCGGTCTTGTAGAAGCGGGTCGGCGCCTGGAAGATGTGGCGCGAGAGCGGCACCGTCGGCACGAGGATCGCGTGGAAGCGATCGACCTGCCCGTCGCTCAGCGCCGCGAGCGCCGCGCTCGCCGCCGGCGCGATCGCGTCGAAGATGCCGAGCAGGGCGTCGCTGTGCTGCTGGTTCCTCGTGCCGCCGACGCCGTCGCCGGCGATCAGCTCGGCGTAGTTGAAGTCGTCGCCGGTGTACATGCGCACGCCCGCGGGCAGGCGCCGGCGCATCGCGATCTCCTTGTCCTTGTCGAGCAGCGAGATCTTGATGCCGTCGACCTTCCCCGGGTTGGCGGCGATGACGCCGAGCGCCGTCGCCATCGCGGTGTCGACGTCGGCGCTGCCCCAGTAGCCGGCCAGCGCCGGATCGAACATGTCGCCGAGCCAGTGCAGGATGACCGGCTGCTTCGACTGCATCAGGATGCGGTCGTAGACGCGCTCGTAGTCGGCCGCGCTCGTCGCGACGCGCGCCAGCGCGCGGCTCGCCATGACGATCAGCTTGCCGCCGAGCGATTCGATCGCCTCCATCTGCTCTTCGTAGGCGCGGATGACGTCGTCGACCGTCGTCGACGCGTCGAACGCGAGGTGGTCGGTGCCGCAGCCGGAAGCGACGAGCGCGCCCGGATGATCGCGCGCCGCGTCGAGCGAGCGCCGGATCAGCTCGAGCGACGTCGGCCAGTCGAGCCCCATGCCGCGCTGTGCGGTGTCCATCGCCTCGGCGACGCCGAGGCCGAGCGACCACAGGCGCTGGCGGTAGGCGATCGTCGCGTCCCAGTCGAGCGCGGCCGTGACCCACGGATCGACGGTCGCGTACGGATCGGCAACGACGTGCGCCGCCGAGTAGGCGATGCGCGTGAATGGCCGCTTCGGCGCGGCGGCGGCGAGCGGCGTCGCCATGCGCAGGCGGTAGCTCTCGAGGCTGCGATCGGCGCCCGGCAGGCGGATCGTGAGCGAAGACGCGTTGCTCATTCGAGCCTCACAACGCGAGCGGCGCGACGTCGATCCAGCGCCGCGCCTTCCAGCTCTCGAGCGCGGCCTCGACGAGCTGGACGCCCTTGGCGCCTTCGCCGAGCGTCCACTTGTAGGGCTCGTCGTCGACGACGTGGCGAATGAAGTGCTCCCACTGGATCTTGAAGCCGTTGTCGTAGACGGTGGTGTCGGGAACGTCCTGCCACTGGTCGAGGAACTTCATCGGCTGCTTGACGTCGGGGTTCCACACCGGCCGCGGCGTCGCCACGCGCGGCTGCACGCGGCAGTCGTGCAGTCCGGCGACCGCCGAGCCGTCGGTGCCGTCGACGTGGAAGGTGACGAGGTCGTCGCGGCGGACGCGCGTCGCCCACGACATGTTGAGCTGGGCGACGATCGGCTCGCCGCCGTGGCCCTTCAGCTGCACGGTCGCGTAGGCGGCGTCGTCGGCGGTCGCGGGGTAGGGCTTGCCGTCCTCGTCCCAGCGCGTCGGGATGTGGGTCGCGCCGAGGCACGACACCGACTGCACTTCGCCGAACAGGTTGTCGAGCACGTAGCGCCAGTGGCACATCATGTCGAGGATCATGCCGCCGCCGTCCTCGCTGCGGTAGTTCCACGACGGCCGCTGGATCGGCTGCAGGTCGCCCTCGAACACCCAGTAGCCGAACTCGAGTCGCAGCGACAGCATGCGGCCGAAAAAGCCGGCGCGGCGCAGCATGTCGAGCTTTCTGAGGCCGGGCAGGAAGAGCTTGTCCTGGACGGCGCCGTGCTTGAGCCCGGACGCCTGCGCCATGCGCGCGATCTCGACCGCCTCGTTGAGGTTGGTCGCGATCGGCTTCTCGCAGTAGACGTGCTTGCCCGCGGCGAGAGCCTTGGCGAGCAGCATGGGACGCATCTGCGTCGTGCCGGCGTCGAAGAAGATCGTGTCGTCCTTGTCCGCGAGCGCGGCGTCCAGGTCGGTGCCCCAGCGGGAGATGCCGTTCGCCTTCGCCAGCGCCTCGATCTTGTCGGCGTTGCGGCCGATGAGGATCGGGTCCGGCATGACCTTGTCGCCGCTCGCCAGCGCGACGCCGCCTTGGGCGCGGATCGCGCAGATCGAGCGGATCAGGTGCTGGTTCATTCCCATCCGGCCGGTGACCCCGTGCATGATGAGTCCGAGTCGTCGTGTCGCCATGAAGGTGGTTCCTGGTGGTGCGGTGAGGGCTGTCCGCGGCTACGCGAGGGACTCGCGGATGCCGCGCAGGTAGCCGGCGGCGAACGCCGCGGCGCCCGGGCCGTCGGGGAGGTAGTCGAACGGCTCGACCGCGACGGTCTTGTCGTAGCCGTTGCGCTCGAGCGCGGCGAAGATCGGCGTGAACCGCATTTCGCCCTGGCCGGGCGCGCGCCGGTTCGGATCGTTGACCTGCACGTGCGCGATCAGCCCGGTCGGCAGCCACGCGTCGATGAGCTCGGGCACCGGCTGCGTCTCGGTAGCGCCGGCAGCGCTGCAGTCGATCATCGTGCGGAGCGCCGGGTTGCCGACCGCGCGAACCACGTCGGCCGCCTCGGCGACGGTGTTGATCAGCGCGGTCTCGGCGCGACCCAGCGGCTCGATGCAATAGGTGACACCGTGCCCCGCGGCGACCCGCGCGGCGTCGGCAAGGAATTCGATCAGCCGATCGCGCGCCGTCGCGTGGCTCTCGCCGGCGGCGATCGCGCGCTGCTTCGGCGAGCCGTGCACGAGCACGCTGCCGCCGAGCTCGGCGCACAGGCCGATCAATCGCGTCACGACCTCGAGCGTGCGCCCGCGCACGGCAGGGTCGGGATCGGTCAGCGACAGGCCGGAAGGCCGGACCAGCAGCCAGTGCAGCCCGGTCACGACGAGGCCCGACGACTCGACGACGCCGCGAATCCGCTTCGCCTGCGCCGCATCGATGCGATCGGGCGCATCGGCGAGCGTGAACGGTGCGATCTCGAGGCCGTCGTAGCCGAGCGCGGCGGCGAGCTCGCACTGCCTCTCGAGCGCCATCGCGCCGAGCACCTCGTTGCACAGCGCGATCCTCACGCCGCGTCCTCGCCGCCGCGCCGGCCGATCGCCGAGCGGAAGACGCGGCCGGTGCCGCCGGTGACGCGCCGCACCGCCGCCTTGAACGCCGGCACGTAGAGCAGGATCGCGAAGATCGTGACGACGGCGAAGGCGAGCGAGATCGGCCGGGTGAAGAACGGCGCGAGGCTGCCGTCGGAGAGGACGAGGCCGCGGCGCAGGCTCTTGTCGAGCAGCGGACCGAGGACGAGGCCGAGCACGAACGGCGCCATCTGGTAGCCGCGCCGGCGCAGGAAGAACGCGCCGATGCCGATCACGAGCATCGCGTAGACGTCGAAGAGGCGCGACGACGTCGCGAACGCGCCGACGGTGCAGAGCAGGAAGATGATCGGCATCAGCACCGTGCGCCGGATCTTCAGGATCACGAGCAGCGGCTTGACGAGGAAGAGGCCGAAGATGAGGATCGTCACGGTCGCCAGCGACGTCATCGCGACCACCTCGTAGACGAAGTGCGGGTGCGAGATCATCATCATCGGCCCGGGCTGGATGCCGTGGATGATCATCGCCGCCATCAGCACGGCCGAGGGTGCGGAGCCGGGAATGCCGAGCGCGAGCGCCGGGATGATGTGGCCGGGGATCGACGCCATGTCGCCGGTCTCGGCGGCCATCAGGCCGTCGATCGAGCCCTTGCCGAAGAGGTGCTTCTCCTTGCTCGTCGCCTTCGCCGCGGCGTACGACATCCACGCGCCCGAGTCCTCGCCGACCCCGGGCAGGAGGCCGGTGAGGACGCCGATGACGCCGGAGCGCAGCACCGTCCTCCAGTACTGCGCGACCTCGCGAAAGCGCGGCAGCACCGAGTCCTTGACCTGCACGAACTTCTTCTCGACCGGATCGGCGAGCGCCGTCAGCACCTCGGCGAGGCCGAATGCGCCGACCAGCGCCGGGATCAGCGCGATGCCGCCGGCGAGCTCGTCCCAGCCGAAAGTGAAGCGGTCGTAGGCGTAGAGGCCTTCCTGGCCGATCTGCGCGACGAAGAGGCCGAGCGCGCCCATCAGCCAGCCCTTGATCGGGTCGTCGCCGACGATCGATCCCGACAGCGCGACGCCGAAGAGCGCGAGCCAGAAGAACTCGAACGCGCCGAAGGCGAGCGCGACCTCGGCGAGCGACGGCGTGAACGCCGCCAGGCAGAGCACGCCGAACAGCGTGCCCATGAACGCGCCCGACGTGGCGATGCCGATCGCGCGGCCCGCCTCGCCGCGCTGCGCCAGCGCGTAGCCGTCGGCGCACGACGCCGCGTTCGCCGCCGTGCCCGGGATGTTGAGCAGGATCGCCGTGCGCGAGCCGCCGTAGAGCGCGCCGACGTACGAGCAGATCAGGACGAGGATCGCGTTGTTCGCGGGCAGCTTGATCGTGATCGTCGTCAGCAGCGCGATCACGAGCGTCGCCGAGAGGCCCGGCAGGATGCCGACGATGATGCCGAGCAGCGCGCCGCCGAGGCCGAGCGCGATCGAGGTCGGGTTCATGAACCCGAGCCACGCGTTGCCGAAGTCGGCGAGTCCGGAGAACGTCATTCGCGCTACGGCAGGCGGACCAGGAACGCGTCCTGGAACACCCACGTGATGATCCATCCCGACGCCAGCCCGATGACGAGGGCCCTGACGAGCTCGGTCGACGTCAGCGTGCGTCCCTCGGCGGCGCGCTGCGGCGCCTGCAGCAGAACGATCGACGCGCTCACGTAGATCGCGGCGCCGAGCCAGAACGGCAGGCCGCGGCCGAGCAGGACGACCGTGTAGGCGACGATGAGGCCGACGACGAGCGCGAGCCGCCGCGCCGACTCGCCGCTCATCGCGCGCTTCGGCGCGCCGGCGAAGCGGCCGCCGCGACGCCAGCTGCGCAGGGCGAGAAGGCCGCCGAGCAGGATCATGACGATCCCGAGCAGCCCCGGCAGCAGGCCGGGCACGGTGTACGGATTGATGTGCTGCGCCTCGAGGCGATCCATCCGCCACGAGAGGGCGAGCACGGCGATGCCGAACACGGCCCAGAGCAGGCCGCCGCGCAGCTCGCTCGCCGCGAGCGCGCGCGCCTCCTCGGGGGGAAGGTCCGCGTAGGCGACGTCGCCGGGGATCGACATGGCCCGCTCCGCGCTATCGCATCAGGGCTTGGCGATGCCGACCGTGTCCGGCGACACCTTCGCCTTGCCGCCGTTGAAGAGCAGCCACGCGTTGGCCTGGATCGCCGGGAACACCGCCTTCTGGGCGGCCTCGCCGTAGGAGGGCGCGAACAGCGCGCCGCGGCTGGTCGCGTACTTCTTGATCGCCTCGCTCTTGGCGATGTTCTCGGCCCAGATCTTCTCGACCGTCTTGATCACCTCGTCGGGAACGCCCTTCGGAATGAAGATGCCGAAGTAGTTGGCCGGCGCGGTGAAGCCGGGCAGCGTTTGCGCCAGCGGCGGGATCGTGCCGTAGCCCTCGAGCTCGAGCGGCTTGTCGCTGACGGTCGCGAGCGGACGCAGGCGCTTGCCGCGGATCATGTCGGCCTGCTCGACGGCGAGCTGCGTCGTCACCTCGGCCTCCCCCGCGACCGTGGCGACGACCGCCGGATTGCCGCCGTCGTACGTGACGTGCCGGTAGGTGACGCCGGTCGCCTTGGCGATCAGCTCCATCGCGTTGTGGCCGGCCGAGGTGACGCCGGCGGTGGCGACCGGGATCGAGTTCGGCTTGGCCTTCATCGCGTCGAGCAGCTGCTTCGGGTTCTGGTACGGCGTCGACGGATTGACGCCGATCACCTGGATGTTCGCGACGGTCAGGAACAGGTTCCAGTCCTTGATGTTGGCATTCAGCGAGCCGAGCGTCTGGTAGGTGCCGAGATCCTGCGCGGCGCCCGCCGTCCAGGTGTAGCCGTCGCGCGCAGCGTCGAAAGCGCTCTTCGTGCCGATCGACCCGGAGGCCCCCGGCTGGTTGACGATGACGATCGTCTGGCCGAGCACCTTTTCGAGCTCGGCGGCGGTGACGCGGGTGATCTGGTCGGTCGAGCCG
>DATIDZ010000343.1:0-6031 GCA_035456045.1 Caldimonas sp. | reverse complement strand
CATGCAAGTCATTCTTCTGGAGAAGGTCGTCAACCTCGGTGACCTCGGCGACGTCGTCAAGGTCAAGGACGGCTATGCCCGCAACTTCCTGATCCCGCAGCGCGCCGCCCGCCGCGCGACCGCGACCGCGATCAAGGAGTTCGAGGACAAGCGCGCCGAGCTCGAGAAGCAGGCCGCCGAGAAGCTCGCCGCCGCGCAGGCGCTGGGCGAGAAGATGAGCGGCCGCACCGTGCACATCACGCAGAAGGCCGGCGTCGACGGGCGGCTGTTCGGCTCGGTCACCAACGCCGACATCGCCGATGCGCTCAACCGCATCGACTTCAAGGTCGCCAAGGCGCAGGTCCGCATGCCGAACGGCCCGCTGAAGACGGTGGGCGAGCACACGGTCACCGTGGCGCCGCACACCGATGTGGTCGTCGACGTGAAGGTGGTGGTCCTCGGCGAAACCGCGTAGCGGTTTCTCCTGCGGCCCCCACCTTCGGTGACAGGGCTGCTCCTTCCCCGCTTCGCTCCCCTTCCTCCGAGAGGAAGGGGCGGGCTCCCCCGGAGCCCTTTCTTTTTGTCCCCGCATTTCCACCGGCGGTGCAACGGCCGTCCCCAGGCTTATGCACCGGCAGGGGCTCGGACGCCCCTATGATTTGCCGATGTCTGCGATCTTCTCAGCGGGAGCGCCTCCCGACCTCCGCGGCGACGACGACGTCGCGCGATTGCGCGTTCCGCCGCACTCCGCCGAGGCGGAGCAGAGCGTCCTCGGCGGCCTGCTCCTCGACAACGGCGCCTGGGACCGGATCGGCGACCTGCTCGGCGAGGACGACTTCTATCGCTACGAGCACCGCCTGATCTACGCCGCGATGGCGGCGCTCATCAACGCCACGAAGCCGGCCGACGTCATCACGGTCTTCGAGCACCTGCAGCGACTCGGCAAGGCCGACGATTGCGGCGGCCTGGTCTACCTCAACGCGCTCGCTCAGAGCGTGCCGAGCGCGGCCAACATCCGCCGCTACGCCGAGATCGTCCGCGAGCGTTCGGTGCTCAGGAAGCTGGTCGCCGCCAGCGACGAGATCGCGACCAGCGCGTTCAACCCGCAGGGAAGGCCGGTGGCGCAGATCCTCGACGATGCCGAGGGCAAGATCTTTCGCATCGGCGAGGAGGGCATGCGGACGCGCCAGGCGTTCCAGAGCATGGACCAGCTCGTCGTCCAGCTGATCGACCGTGTCAACGAGCTGCACGAGAACGGCGCCGAGGAAGTCACCGGCGTCCGCACAGGCTTCTACGACCTCGACCGGCTCACGGCCGGCCTGCAGGCGGGCGACCTGATCGTCCTCGCGGCGCGGCCGTCGATGGGCAAGACGGCGCTCGCGCTCAACATCGGCGAGCACGTGGCCGTGCGGGAAGGGTTGCCGGTCGTCGTCTTCTCGATGGAAATGGGCGCATCGCAGCTCGCGCTGCGCATGGTCGGCTCGCTCGGCCGCATCGACCAGAACCACCTGCGCACCGGCGCGCTGCGCGACGACGAGTGGGGGCGCCTCTCGGAGGCGGTCGAGAAGCTCGGCAAGGTGAGCCTCTTCATCGACGAGAGCGGCTCGCTCACCCCGACCGAATTGCGCGCCCGGGCGCGGCGCCAGGCGCGCCAGTGCGGCCAGCTCGGCCTGATCGTCGTCGACTACCTTCAGCTGATGACCGGCAGCGACGGCACCAGCGACGAGAACCGGGCGACAGTGCTCGGCGAGATCTCGCGCGGCTTGAAGTCGCTCGCCAAGGAGCTCAAGTGCCCGGTGGTCGCGCTCTCGCAGCTCAACCGCAGCGTCGAGTCGCGCACCGACAAACGGCCGATGATGAGCGACCTGCGCGAGTCCGGCGCGATCGAGCAGGACGCCGACGTCATCATGTTCATCTACCGCGACGAGTACTACAACAAGGACTCGAAGGAGCCGGGCGTCGCCGAGATCATCATCGCCAAGCAGCGCAACGGCCCGACCGACACGTTCAAGCTGACGTTCCTGAAGCCGCTCACCAAGTTCGACAACCTCGCGCCCGGATCGGCAGGCAGCGACTATTGACCGCATGACGCACGCGCGCGCGGTCGCGGCGATGGTCGTGGCGACGCTGCTCTGGAGCATGGCCGGCGTGGTCACGCGCCACCTCGACTCCGCCGGCGGCTTCGAGGCCACTTTCTGGCGCAGCGTCTTCAACGCCGCTGCGCTCGTCCTGCTCCTGACGCGGCTGCGCGGCGTCGCCGCGCTCAGGAAGACGTTGCTCAGCGCCGATCCGACGCTGTGGCTCTCGGGCGTCTGCTGGGCAATGATGTTCACCGCGTTCATGGTCGCGATCACGATGACGACCGTCGCCAACGTCTTGGTGACGATGGCGATCGCGCCGCTCCTCACCGCGCTCGTCGCCCGCGTCGTCATCGGCCAGCGGCTGCCGCCGCGCACCTGGGCGGCGATCGTCGTCGCCGGCATCGGCATCGGCTGGATGTACGCGCACGAGCTCGCGGTCGTCGACGCGCGTCACGTCGCGGGCACCGCCGTCGCCCTCGCCGTGCCGATCGCGGCGGCGCTCAACTGGACCGCCATCCAGCGCAGCCGCGGCGGCGGCGCCGACCTGCTCGCTGCGGTGCTGATCGGCGCGCTGCTGTCGTCGGCGATCACGCTGCCGCTGGCCGCGCCGCTTCGCGCCAGCGGGCACGATGTGGCCTTGCTCGCGCTGCTCGGCGTCGCCCAGCTGGCGATCCCGTGCCTGATCGCGGTCGCCGCGGCGCGCGTGCTCGCTGCCCCCGAAGTCGCGCTGCTTTCGCTGCTCGAGATCGTCTTCGGCGTGACGTGGACGTGGCTCGGCGCGGCCGAGGCGCCGAGCCGCCATGTCCTCGAGGGCGGGGCGCTGGTGCTGGGCGCGCTGGTTGCTAACGAGTCGATCGCGTTGCGTCAACGCCGCCTTGTCGCCGACGCGACATGAATCGCGCGGGCGCTGCCGCATCGCCCGGCGCCCGCTAACATGACCTCACCTTCCGATCTTCAAAAACCGACGCGCATGGCCGTTCGCCGATACCGCTCCAACCCGCCGTCCCGCGCGGACCGGCCCGGCGGCGATCCGCGCCCACCGAATGCACTCCTGATGATGCTCGAGGGGCGGGCGCCGCTCGAGTTCGTCTCGCTGTTCGCAGCCCTGCCGTGGCTGTCGCGCCTGCCGCGCGGCGATGGTCATCCGGTCATGGTGTTCCCGGGAATGGCCGCGAGCGACGTCACGACGGTGCCGCTGCGGCGCTACCTGAAGGCGCTCGGCTACGTTACCCAGGCGTGGGGACAGGGCTTCAACTTCGGCCCGCGCCCCGGCGTGCTCGAGCGCTCGGCCGACGACCTGCGCGCGCTCGCCGACAAGCACGGCGAGCCGGTCAGCCTGATCGGCTGGAGCCTCGGCGGCATCTACGCACGAGAGCTCGCCAAGCTGCACGTGCCCGAGAGCCGCTGCGTGATCACGCTCGGCACGCCGTTCACCGGGCACCCGAAGGCGACCAACGCCTGGCGCATCTACGAGCTGCTCAGCCGAAGCAAGGTCGGCGATGCCGAGCTGATGGCCGAGATCAGGAAGCCGCCGCCCGTGCCGACGACCTCCATCTACTCGCGCAGCGACGGCATCGTCTCCTGGCGCTGCAGCCTGAACGATGCCGGCCCGCTGGTCGAGAACATCGAGGTTCCGGCCAGCCACGTCGGCATGGGCACGAATCCGCTCGTGCTGTACGCGGTCGCCGATCGGCTCGCCCAGCCGATCGGCCAGTGGCGCCGCTTCGACATCTCCGGCGCGCGCCGCCTGTTCTTCCGCACCGCGCTGCCCGACGCGATGGCGACGGCCGGCTGAGCGCCTGCGCGCCGCGATGCAGCTCAGCGCCAACGGCGTTCGCCTCGAGGTGGAAGACCACGGCTCGCCGCAGGGCGAACCGCTCCTTCTCGTCATGGGCCTGGGCATGCAATTGCTCGGCTGGCACGAGGACCTCGTCGCCTTGCTCGTCGCGCGCGGCTTTCGCGTCATCCGCTTCGACAACCGCGACATCGGCCTGAGCCAGGCCTTCGATCACGCAGGAGTCCCCAACCTCGCGATCGATTCGCTGCGCTACACGTTCGGGTTGCGCGTCAAGAGTCCCTACACGCTCGCCGACATGGCTGCGGATGCGATCGGCATCCTCGACGCGCTCGGCATCGCTTCCGCGCACGTCTGCGGCGCGTCGATGGGCGGCATGATCGCCCAGCGCATGGCCGCGATCGCGCCGCAGCGGATCAAGAGCCTGACGCTGATGATGACGTCGAGCGGCGCACGTCGCCTGCCCGGGCCGACCTTGAAGGTGCGCAGCGCCATGATCGCGCGGCCGCCGTCGCAGACGGTCGAAGGCATCGTCGAGCACTACGTGCGCCTCTATGCGTTGATCGGCAGCCCGGCCTATCCGTCGCCGCCTGCCTACCTGCGCGATCGCTTCACGACGTCGGTGAAGCGGTCGTACCGGCCCGCGGGAACGGCGCGCCAGATGGTCGCCATCGCCGCCGACGGCGACCGCACGCCGATCCTGTCGTCGATCCGCATGCCGACGCGAATCCTGCACGGCGGCGCCGATCCGCTGGTTCCGATCGCCGCGGGGCACGACCTGAAGGCGAAGATTCCCGGCGCGCAGATCGACGTCGTCGACGGCATGGGGCACGACCTGCCGGCGCCGCTCTATCCGCGCTTCGTCGACGGCATCGCGGCCGCCGCGGGGCGCGCCTAGCGATCCCGAGGCCGAGGCGTCTCGCGCCGTCGGTCGCGACGGCTCGACGGCGCGCCCCTCTGTTGAATCGCGATTCGGGTGGGGTGCGCTCGCGCCGATCCGGCTTGCGTGCGTTTGTTGGGCTTCGCGGCACGCACAGGCGCCGCCGAAGTCCCGCAGAGCGGAGATTGCATTGCAGAATTTGACTTCACCGCGATGCAAGAACTCAAAGCCCGCCTCGTCGGCACCTCGGTCGGCCTCTGGTTGCTCGGACTGCGCGACAAGCTGAGCATCGTCCGCGCCGCATGCTGCTCCCCCGAGAGCGTCGGCACGATGGCCAACGATCATCTCGCCGCGCTTCTGGCGGTGAGCATCTGTCGGCCGGGGCATGTCTTCGTCGACGTCGGTGCGCACATCGGATCGATCGTCGCCAGCGCCAAGCGCAGGTCGCGCCCGTCGAAGATCCTCGCGATCGAAGCGATCCCGGAGCGGGCGGCGTCGCTGGCGAGACGCTTTCCCGACGTCGAGGTCACTCAATGCGCCGTGGGTGAAAGCGAGGGCTCCGACGTCGCATTCTTCGTGAATGCGGCCCAGTCCGGGTACAGCTCGCTGGCCCGCGGCGAGGGCTTCCGCGAGATCAGGGTGCCCCTGCGCACGCTGGACGGCGTGCTGGCCGGCCACGACGTCGATGTGATCAAGATCGACATCGAAGGCGCCGAGCTCGGCGCATTGCGAGGCGCCGTCAAGACGCTGTCGACTCATCGGCCGACCGTGATGTTCGAGAGCGCGCCGGGTTGCGGCTCGCGTCTCGGCTACGGCACGACGGCGCTCTGGACCTTCTTCGACGAGGCCGGGTATGTGGTGGTCGCGCCCAATCGCCTCGCGCACGAAGGCGGCGCCATGTCGGTCGAAGCGTTCAAGGACGGTCACCTTTATCCGAGGCGGACCACGAACTATTTCGCCGTCGCGCGCGAGCGCCGGGACGAGCTTCGTGAGCGCGCGCGGCGCGTCCTCGGCATCCGAGCCGAGTCCGCTCCGCGATCGCGCGTTCACGACAGCGGGCTGGCGCCCCTACCGGACATCGTTCCCCACGACGCCTGACGCGAGTGGCGGCACGGTCCGGACGGCGCCCGCCCAGCCCGCCGTCGACTAGCATTCCGCGGATGTCTCGCCTCCATGGCCGCCGCTGTCGGTGACTGCACGCCTCTTGAACGGATCGACCGATTGGCGCCTTTGCGTGGCGCCGATGATGGATCGGACTGAAAAACGAGCAACGGCGCGGCTTCCCGGGGTGCCGTG